>NZ_KB850142.1:1898641-2004927 GCF_000369685.1 Acinetobacter sp. CIP 102136 | reverse complement strand
GTCCATAAACAGTTGTGCTGGCGACCATAGCAAGAGTGAACCACCTGATCCCTTCCCGAACTCAGAAGTGAAACCTCTTAGCGCTGATGGTAGTGTGGGATTACCCATGTGAGAGTAAGTCATCGCCAGCTCATTATTCGAAAATCCCCCTGTCTCAAACAGGGGGTGTTTTTTTATGGGCGAGATAATTGTCTTGACTATTTAGCATTCATATAACGTTTTAGCATTCATATAACGTTAACTTTATACAGTGTTCAATATGAAGCTAGAGCGATAATTAACCTTATCGAGTAAGGGGCGGATTGCTCAACTTTGTTCTTGCAATGCATCAAACTGACGTCGAGCATGTTTAAAGGCAGTTCTAAGGCCTTCTTCCAGCGTAGGATGATAAAAAGGTTTCTTTAGGATCTGGTGAATATCCTGGTCGGCATCAATCATCCAGGCCAGTAAATGGGCCAGATGTTCTGCTTGTGAACAGAAGAGTTCTGCACCAAGTAATTTACCTGATTTTTTATCAATATAAACTTCTATTCCGCCTGAGTTTTCTGCCAGAACTAGTGCACGTCCTTGATTTTCATAAGAGACAAATCCCCGAATAAATTCGATTTGTTGATCTTCTAGTTGCTTGAAACTTTTTCCGATAATCGCCATTTCAGGATGACAAAATACAATCGCCAATGGGATTAAGGCAGAAATAGGTTTTACCTCGGGATAATTCAAGCAGTTATGAACAACCTGTTTACCAGTATGCGCGGCTTCATGTTGAATGGGTGCATCAGGAGCGGCATCACCTACTATAAATATAGGTAGGTTTGCAAGTCGTTTGGTTTCTTTATCGATAGGAAGGTTTTTGATGTCCTTGAATGTTGAATTGAGTTGATCTAGACCTAAACGATCTATGTTGCTTTGTCGACCTGTGGCACCTAAGACATATTCAACGTCAATACTCTTAGACTGATCATTTTCTGTAAAATTAATCTTTACTTTATCTGATTGTATTTCAACTTTATCTGGCAAAATTTTAAATTTGATATTGAGTTCTTTACTGAATTGCTCTTGCGCCAGTTTTTGTAAAACTGCACTGCTTAATGCGCCTAGTTTTTGGCTACGCGCAAACATCGTGGTTTTTACACCTAGTCGTTGCATAGCTTGAGCTAATTCAATTGCAATAATGCCACTGCCGATCACTGCTAAAGACTTAGGTAATTGGGAAAACTCAAATATTTCATTTGAAGTGATGTATTTGTCTTTTAATTTTTGCTTTAGATTTTCATCAATATTGGGGCGTGAACCTACAGCGACAATAAAACTTTTGGCCCGATAGGATTGTCCATTGACTTCGATCGTTTGGAGATCAACAAATTTGGCTTTTCCGGAAATTTTATGTGAGCTGTCCCATTGATCGACACCTTTCAAGGTTGCACGAATAAAACGTTCTCTAAGGACATGCACGCGTTGCATAACCTCTGAAGGATCAATGATAGAATTATGTTTTAAAGCAAGTTCTTCAGCAGTTTGAATATCATGCATGCGATTTGCGGAAGAGATTAGCAATTTACTTGGCATACAACCTACACGGGCACAGGTCGTATCCCATGGGCCATCATTGATAATTAACATATTCTGGGTGTATTTAATGGCTTCGTTATAGGCACTTATTCCTGCAGTGCCTGCGCCGATGATGATGAGGTCATGCATAAAATGTTTACTCAGTTCTCAACAACTAACTATTTACCTTAATATTTACAATGTTTTCGATGTAAATTATGTAACTACATTGCTTATTTTTGCTAATTTGAGTAAATTTTGTATAAAAGCCAGAAGACTAACTTTATGGCAGCTTAAATATTATATCTAGTGGGAAAAATCATGAGTTTGTTTATAAATTTAAAAAAATTAGGGGTAAACACAACAGTTTTAGCGACATCAATTTCATTGGTCGCTTGTGGCGGTGGGGGAAGTGATGGTTACTACAATAATGGTTCTCCAAGTGGCAATACTGGGGAAGGGAATACAAGTGATAACAATCAATCAGAAACAGATACTTCAAAGGTAGCAAATAGTCTTAGTATTTCATTACAAGATATTGAAGGCAAACCTTTACAGATTGCTCAAGATAATAGTCAAGTCAAAATAGCAGTTAAAGTATTAAATATAGATAAAGGTGGAATCGCAGGTAAAGATGTACGTTTAAGTATTGGCGGAGAAGATTTGGGGGTAGAAAGTACTAACTCTAAAGTTTCTTCAGATGAAAATGGGGTTGCATTATTTACATTAAATATTCCTGCATTACAAACTGATACTGGAAAGGTTCAACTAACAGCAAAGGTTGAAGGAACTACAGTCTCAATTCCTTATACATTGAATATCAAAAAAACAAGTACAATTATCAGTGATTATAATCTTAATGTACCACAAGGTTTAGTGTTAAATTTGCCAAAAGGCTCTACTGACGTTGTATTACAAGTAACGGATGCCAAAAGTGGTGCAAAAGTTGGTCAGACTGTTGAATTAACTTTACCTCCTGAAATGAATGGTAAATTTATAGTTGAAACAGGTTCATCAGTAACAACAGATACTCAAGGTAAAGCGACTTTTAAAATTAGTGCAAATCCGAATCTGACATCAGATGATATTGCAAATTTTGTTGAAAGTTCACAAAAACTAAGTTTTAAGTTAATTGATGAGTATCGTGCTGAAAAAAATGCAGTAACGTCTCTTACATTTAAAGATATTTCAAGTGTAGTAAATAAACTCGAAATTATTACACCAGAAGATTCTATTGCAGCCAAAGATGGCACAGCAAAAATTCTCGTATTTGCAAAAAATAGTGCAGGAAATGTTTTAAAAAATACCCAAGTCAAGTTAGCTGTAGATGCAATCGCGAAATATTATGGGGTCCAACTTGATAAAAATGAGGCTACAACAAATTCAGAAGGTTATGCTGAGTTCACTTTAAAGAGTAACTCGAATTATCCAATTGCTCTTTCACAAAGAGGAATTGAGCTTACTGCCACATACGAAAATAATCCGGATATTAATGGTAAAGCAACGGTACAGGTCGTAACTGCTGATAGTAGTGTAAATAATCAAGAGGCAATTCAGCGTTTAGAAATCGCATCTGCATATAAAGTGAATGCAGTTAATGATAGTGTCGAAATTAAAGTTAAAGCAATAAATTATAAAGGATTAGGGGCTTCTAAGGGTAATATCACTCTCAGCTTGAATGCAGGGGCAACATCTAATGGTGTTACTTTTGATGGTGCTGCAACTCGTGATGTAGATCCAAATGGCTTTGTAACTTTTAAGCTTAAGACAATTTCTCTGACACCAACACCTACACAAAAGGCAATTGATGCTTTAATTGATGCTGGTATTGAAGCAACTTTTACTGCAGATAATGGTGCAAGCAATAAGATTAATATTATTGTAGATAATGAAATTGTCTCTGAAAAAACAATTGATTATTTACAGATCGATCCAATATTAAATACCTTTGACTATAAAAAAGATCAAACTATTACAGTAAAAGTTAAAGCTCTTGATGAAAAAGGTAGTCCTTTAATCGGTGAAAAATTACAATTAAATAAGAATACACAATTTCAAAGCTTGGGTTTAAGCTTAAATGGTAATGCAGAAGCAGCAACACGTGATGATGGCTATGCAATATTTGAACTAGATTATAAGTATAATGGGTCTGAGCCTCAAAGAATTGCTGCTGAACAAGGTGTAAATATAGTTTTCTCTGCAGTTAGAGACAGTAAAAAAACTCAATCTATTAAACTTAACTTTGCTACACAAGCTAAGCCAGAACTGGACTATTTAACTGTTGATACTGACGGGATAAAATCTATTATCTTGGGTGTAGAAAAAATAGTAACAGTACGAGTGGCTGCAGTTGATAAAAATGGAGATGCCTTAGCAAATCAATTAGTAAACTTAAATGTGAAAGACAATATTTCACTAACTAAAGGTGTTTCTTATGCCTCACCAACCGAGGTGACAACAGATAGTAATGGCTTGGCTGTATTTAGCTTAAAAGTTAAAGCACAAAACCAAAGTGATTATGATGCCTTAATGAATGGTTTTGATATTGAAGTAACTCCTATCGGATCAGATACAAAAAAGATTAGTAGACATATTGAATTATCTGCATTTACAACTGATCCTGAAGCGAACAGTAAAGTCGCTCAATTAATGATTGATCCTATTACTAATGCATTTAGTTACGTTCAAAATCAAAATATTGTTATAAGAGCAAAAGCATTAGATGATAAAGGAAACCCACTCGTTAATGCACGTGTAAATATTGAATCATCCTTATCTAGTACAGATATGAAAGCTTTGCAATTAAGCCTTGTGAGTCAGGCTGAACAAGTTACAGATGCAGAAGGCTATGCGACATTTATATATAGTTATAAATATGATGGAACATCTACACAAGCTAATTTAGCGAAAGCAGGCGTAGAATTTACTATTCGTTCTGCTATTACTAATAAGGTAGATAATATTGCTATTAAATTTGCTACCTTACCAAAAGTGTTGGATTATTTTAATGTAAGTTTATCTCAATATGCCCTGGCTCTTGAGGGTGGGGAAAAAGTAATTAGTATCACAGTAGATGCTAAAGATATTAATGGGGATATTTTAGCTGGACAGCAGGTTTCAATTGGTTTAAATGATGCTGCATTACCAAATGGTATAAAGTTATTAACTCCAAGCTCACTTATTACTGATAATGCAGGTAAAGCTGTATTCCAAATAAGTATTGATCCAAAAACAGCTGAACAAATTGCAAATTTAGATGCAAATGATTTAACAATTGCAATTCTCGGTAAGCGCCCTGATGGTTCATCATATTCAGCAGTTCAAAAAGTTGAACTTTCGAAACCGGTTGAAGTATTACCAGACTTAGCTAATCTTCTGTTTACTACAATAGATGATAAACCATTAGATACAATTTCTGTACTTGGTGGTGAAACACGAGTTAAAGTTAAAGCAGTCGATGAAAATGGAAAACCAATTCCTAATACACCAATTGCAATTGCTTTATCTAGTCTCACTTCTAGTCGTGTGTCATTAAGCAATATACCAACTCAAACGAATAGTGAGGGTAAAGCTGAATTTACCGTGACCGTAGCCGAGGGAGAGTATGACCCTAGTTTGATCAAAAATGGCATTATCTTTGCTGTAGTAGGTACAAACTTAAATAATGGTGACCGTTTACAGCAAACAGGTGCAATTAATATTACTGCTCCTGCAAATGCGTTAAACCCACGTTTAACCTCAGATGTAAAAACAGTGACAGCTGGGCAAACAATTAAAGTGTATGCAGCTGTTAAAGATGAAATGGGAGTTAATACTGTTACAGGTACACCGATGCGATTAAGCTTGAATAAAGAAGCGATCGATGCTGGTGTTAAGTTAAAAGCCAATGGTGTTGATATAGAGGGTGTGCTTATACCAGCAGATAGTTCAATTGAATTTGCCTTAGAGGTACCAAAAGGTATAACGACGGATATATTACAATCTATTCGAGTTACAGGTGTAATTCGAGATCCAAAGGGTAATGAAATTCCTGCTATTTTAACGTTTACAGTTGAAGATGTCGAAAACCCAAACCATCTTGAAATCAATAGTTTTAAAAACACTTTGAATCCAGGTGATGACAGAACAGTTGTCGTTGTACGTTTACTCGATGCTTCTAATAATCCTGTACGTAATGAAGAAGTCACCTTGGCTGTACGTAAGACAAACACCACCACAGGTAAAAATGTAGGCTTTATTACTGAAGAAAATACTTCTGATGAAAATAATCATCCTTTACCAGAAAATATTGCTGAGAAATGGACTGTCAAAACTGATGAAGATGGACGAGGCTTCTTCACCCTATATATTCCAAAAGAAGGTTTTGATAAAGATGCTTTGATAGCAAGTGGTATTACCTTAGATGCAACTAATACTACGAATGGTATTGATGTGAAGCAGGTTCTTCATTTAAATGTTACAGATCCGACATCGACTACACCAAGACACAATATTTTCATCAAACCAGATCAATCAACTATTAATGTTGTCGATGGAACGGCAACTGTTAGCGTCAGTTTACGTGATCAGTTTGGTGGAGCAGTTTCTAATGAATATATTACATTGAATTTAAAGAACTCGAACTTCAATGGAGCTTATATTCAAGGCGCTTCCGGGATTGTGACAAATAATAATGGTGAAGCTAAATTCATCATTAAAATTGATGAAAGCTTACGTCGTAATTATACTGAGACTGCTTTTATCAATGAAGATTTGGAGCTGAGTGCAAGTTTTTCAGGTGCTACCCAAACTCATATACTGGATGTAGTCAGAAAATCTGTTAACAATCTAGTGATTAATATTACAGATAATCATTTAGAACCTGTAGCCAATGGTAATGCTTATGAGCAAACGTTAAAAGCTACAGTAAAAGATGAACTTGGAAATTTAGTAAAAGAACAGAATGTAAGCTTTGAAATTAAACCTCAAAGTTATATTAGAGGGCAAAATTTATGGGCATTAGCACCAACAAATTCCATAACTCCTCCAACTAGTGAAATGAAATGGGTGTTTGCTGGTCAAAGATATTATCAAGGTGATAATGCTGCTAATCCTGAATTAGTTAATCAGAGCTTGCACTGTAACTTTGCTGTAGATGTTACCCAAGTCACAAATGCGAATGTAGCATTAGATGTTGTTAAGTTTAAGGCAAGTAATGATGCGACATGGACTGGGGTTACAAATAATTCAGGTGAAATTAATTTTGTAATAACTTATCCAAAAACGTATGCTCAATGGTTAAATGTACGTATTGATGCTACAGCAGAATCAAATTCGTATAGAATGTCAAATAGTTATCCTCATCTTCTACGTAACCAGCAAGGTAATGATAAGAATTTCAATGGAATTTATTCGATTAATGCAATTAGTCCATTTGGTACAAATACTTCAGAGTGTACACCCTAAAATTTAATGAATTGTAGATAAAATTTACCTATAATTCAAAAAAAACAGCGCTTCGGCGCTGTTTTTTTATGGGAACTAAAATTTAAAAAACTAAATTGATGTTCCCATGCTCACACCCACAGTCGGCTTCAAATTCATCGAGTTACAGCCTGTAAAAGCCAAACTACAACATGCAATAATCAATAACTTATTCATGAATCAATCCTTGAGATTTAGCCTGATTAAACAAAGCTGCTGAACGTGTACCACTTCGGCAAACCATCAAAATCGGTTTAGGCAACTCATTATAATATCGAGCAAATTCTTCAATATTCGCCTGAGAAAGTTGGCCACTCATTACAGGCTGATAAATCACACTCACTTGAGATTTCTCTGCAATGGAGCGTAATTGACTCACCGTGACACTATTACCAGTTTCCTGATCAGGACGATTTACAATCACAGATTTGAAACCTTGTTGAATCAATTGCTGGAACTTGTTGGTGGTCATTTGCCCTGAAACACTGACTGTAGAGGTCAGTGCATGGCTTAGATTATTTGCAGCAACAACCAGTGAGGCACAGCTTAAACAGCTGGCCAGTACCACACCTTTCCAGAACAAATTAGTCATCCAGCAGATCCATCTGTTTTGCCAGTTGATATAAGTTATTCGAGCGGTTTCCAGTACGACAGAACATCAAGATCGGTTTTGGTAACTCATTATAGTGATTGGCAAAAGTGCGTACATCAAGCTCAGTAATCTGACCGGCTACTACTGGCTGGAATACATAATCCAGACCGGCATTGCGTGCAGCTTCCTCGATTTGTGCACTGGTCGGCTGCTCGGAACCCCCTTCCATGTCCGGACGGTTGTTGATAATCGATTTAAAACCTTTCTCAACCACTTGAGTTACGTGTTCCGGACCAATTTGACCAGCAAAACCTACATTTTCGCTCATGACGCCACTCCATCATTTCATTTATATCGATATGCTTTATGATAGCATTAAGCTGAAAACATGCTGAACCTGTTCTGAAATTTTTATAAATGATGATAACCATAAGATAACGCAATGGAGCGCGTATGCAGGCTTATACAGTTGAACTACTGTATGTTAAAAGCGGTCAGGACGTGATTGCTGCAGATTTTTATCGGCCTAAAAATATAGAAAAACCGGCCGTGATCTTGATGGCTCATGGTCTGGCTGCCTTACGTCAATTTAAACTGGTGCAATATGCCCAGCGTTTTGCCAGTGCCGGCTATGCGGTGGTTTTATTTGATTATCGCTATTGGGGTGGTAGCACCGGACGCCCGCGTGAACTGGTGTCGATTAATGCCCAGCTCGATGACTGGCGAACCATGATCAGACATATTCAGGAACGCAAATCGATTGACAGTAAACGGATTGTGCTCTGGGGTACGGCCTTAAGTGGTGGGCATATATTGACGCTTGCAGCGGAGCTGAAAAATATTCAGGCGGCGATGGTACAGGTACCTTTTGTCGATGGGGCTGAAAGTGCCCAACTATATCCTTTACAGCAACTCCCCAAGGCGCTTAAAGTTTCCAGTCAGGATTATATGGGGGCCAAGGTCGGTATGGCACCGAAGACCTTACCTGTGGTTGACCCGCATGAACTCTGTTTTATGCCGACGCAGGACAGTTATGAAGGCTATCTGTCGATTGTCAATCCGGATTATTACTGGAGTGGTCACATTCCTGCACGGGCATTCTTTCAGCTGATGCGTTATCGGCCAATTCAGGAAGTAAGAAAGATTAACATTCCAGTCCTGTTTATTGCGGCAAAACTGGATAGTCTGATTCCCATTGAATCCAGTCGTGAAGCTGCGACCAATATTGCACCATTTGTGCAATATCATGAGTGGAATATCCGGCATTTTGATATTTATCATGGGGAATGGTTTGAAAAAGCAGTTTCGACCCAATTAGAATTCTTACATCAACATATTGGAGTGCGCTAGATGATTATTGTATGTCCGGAATGTCTGGCCAAAAACCGTGTCCCTGAAGATAAACTCACTGCCAACCCTGCTTGTGGTCAATGTCATCAAGCCCTGATTCCACTGGTACCAATTGAGCTGAATGAGCAGAATTTCAGCCAGTTTGTCACGCATAGTGACTTGCCAATCCTGATTGATCTCTGGGCAGAATGGTGTGGTCCCTGTAAAATGATGGCACCGCATTTTGCGACGGTCGCGAAGCAATATCCAAATGTGGTTTTTGCAAAAATTGATACAGAAGCGAATCCTCGCTTAAGTTCGGCATTTAATGTTCGCAGTATTCCGACGCTGGTGTTGATGAATAAAAGCAACGAAATTGCTAGAATAAGCGGTGCATTACGGTCAAGCGAGCTGCAAAAATGGCTTGATCAGCAGTTAAATACCCAACCCTAATTCAAATGCCTGGAGTGAAAGTGTCAGATTCTCAAGTAAGACCAGAGGGGATTCTTTCCCTACAGACGATCGCAATGCCTGCAGATACCAACTGGAGTGGTGATGTCTTTGGTGGCTGGATCGTTTCACAAATGGACTTGGCAGGCGCGATTCACGCAGAGCGATTTTCAAAGGGACGTTGTGCCACGATTTCAATTAACCAGATGACGTTTCTGGTCCCGGTGAAAGTCGGGGACGTGATTAGTTGTTATACCAAAATTTTAAAAGTTGGCAAGACATCTATCCAGATGGAAATCGAGGTTTGGGACAGTCATGATGATTCACGCCCACCAATTCGGGTAACTGAAGGGGTGTTTACTTTCGTTGCGGTAGATGTCAAAGGTAACAAACGTCTGATTCCAGAAGAAGCAAAACAGAAGCTTTTAGAATCCCAAACAGCACAATGATGACTTGAAATAAAAAATCCCAGATTAATGATCTGGGGTTTTTTTTGTCTGTATTGATATCAGGTCTGCTTCAATTGCTTTTTGGCAATCCAGGCCCAGAGCATCTCGCATTGAATCGGTGCTTCACCTGATTCATCACTTACCATAACATGAACCAGTGTTTCACCTTTGTCTGAACTTTGCATAAGCCGTTGCTGTTCAGTAGTCAAGGTAGCAACTGCCGTCAGGGCACCTTTGGTCGGACGTTTAAAGTCTACTTTTAGACTCTTAATCAAAACCACTGCGCTATCCGGTACATTCATTGCGGTTACAAATCCTGTTGCTGTTTCTGCCAGCAGGGCCATTGCACATGCATGGATTTGTCCGATATGGTTCTGCATGGCTTTATGATTGGCCATACTTACTACCACTTTGGACGCACTCATTTCCTCATAACGAATCTTGGCAGAGCCGACCATCGGGACCACCCGGCCAAAAGTTTTACTTAACAAAGCAGTACGAATGCCTTGCGGTAATCGTGCAGTGGCTTTGACTAATCTGGCTAATCGGTTGTTCTTTGCCATAATTCCTTCTTCAAGACACAGGATAGTCTTAATCTTTAAAGTTATTGAACTGTAAAGGCAAACCAAATTGCTGTTCTTTCAAGAATGCCATTACTTGCTGCAAGGTATCGCGTTTTTTATCAGTCACACGAATCTTGTCGCCCTGAATAGAAGATTGCGCCTTAATCCCACTTTCTTTAATGGCTTTATTAATTTTTTTTGCGGTATCTGAGTCAAGACCATCTTTAAGCTTGATCACCTGAATCACATTTTTGCCAGAAGCCGTCATTTTTTGTGGGTCAAGCGCCTGAATATCGACTTTGCGTTTAAAGAAATGACTTTCCAGCATGCTATAGACTTGTTCACACTGGAAATCACTTTCAGTCGAGATTTTGATTTCCTTGTTTTTTTCATTCAGTTCAATAGAAACGTCCTGACCACGGAAATCAAAGCGGGTCGCGATTTCTTTTTGGGTGTTTTGAACTGCATGATTTACTTCAAAAATTTCTAATTCAGAAACAATATCGAAAGAAGGCATAGTTTAGACCTTTACAAAGGGAAAGAATATCTGAGATGCTAGGGATGTTTTCTTCATTTGCCAAGTGTTGTTTACATCAAAGGAGTGCGCAATGATCCGTAAACAAGAAATTACAACATTTGAGTTCCCAGAAAATGCAATTATCTGGGATGTACGCGATTCAAGTGCTTTTGCTGAAGCACACGTGAAAGGGGCGGTGAATCAGCCCATTAACGATCTTTCAGCAGAAAGCCTAACTCAGGTGTCAGCGGATCAACCCATTTACATCTTGTGTGGTGGGGGCAGTAAAGCTCCACGTGCTGCGGAAAAACTAGAGGGTTTTGACAGCTCACGTGAATATGTCATTCTGATGGGTGGTACTCGTGCTGCCCGTGATGCAGGCTTACCGCTTGAACAGGGTGTATAAGCATTCTGTCAAAAAAAGCGCCGCAAGGCGCTTTTTTAATGGGTGAGATTTAATGCCTCCCAACCTCCCTTTTCTAAAGGGAGGAGCTACATCTATTCTATTTATTCATAAAAATAGAGAAAAGTCCCCCCTTTTTTAAAGGGGGATTTAGGGGGATTCATTCAAAATAGTAATTAAATTTGTAGCTTAAAATACGGTTTCTTCATTTTCACTTTCTTTTGAAAACGGGTCACACTGAGTTTTTTTACTAAACTGGATGGAACTGGACAGGCTTCGCCGAGAATCTGGGCTGCCAGAATTTCACTACAGAGTGGTGCAAACAGAAAACCTTTGGAGCCTAGACCGGCAAAGCTGTAAATTTCCTGATCCGATTTCATTTTACCCAGTAGGGGGAAATAATCCTGACTTTGCGCGCGTACCGATGCACGACCTTGCCAGGTCTCGGTAGAAGCTAATGATTGTGCATATTCTGGGAATACACTGTGGATCAGTTCGTAGTTATGCACATGGTCTTCTGCTAATACCTCGATATCATCCCGACCTGGATAGAAAGAAGCACCCAAGATTAGATATTCAGCATCCAGTTGCATACAATAGCCGCCATAACTATAAGCTGTATTCTGGCTTAAAGGTTGCGCTTGATTATTAAGCCAACTGACCTGTCCGCGAATCGGTTTCAAAACTGGATAATCTGCAAAGAATTGTGCTGTTTCTCGCGCAGTACAGACAATGACATGATCAAATTCACCTAGATCCTGTTCATCTGAAAAGAGCTGAGGTTTTGTAGCCGCTTCAATATGGCTAATTTTGGCCTGTTGATATTGAATATGAGGATGCAGCAAAATCTCCTCACGCAGTTGATGAGGTGAAACTGCACCAGCTTCTAATAGTTTTAAACTTGGAAATTCGGTTTGAACCTCTTGATCTTCTGTATCTTGTACAGCAAGAATTTCTTCAGGATATTCATCTGCTAGTCCCAACAGCTGTTCAGGATTTTTTAAGGCAAGCTGATTGACCTGAAGCGGGCGGAAAGCTTTAAATTTTTGGTAATGATTTAAGGCATGTTGCCAGGCCAATGTCATCAGATGTTCAGCACTTTGCTCAACCGGACAGAGTTTGGGATTGAGCAAAGCCAGTGGATTGCCAGAACCTCCTGAGAGTGGCGCTGACTGGTCGTAAATCGTGACTTGATGACCACGTTGAGCGAATGCCCAGGCTGTACTTAAACCGGCGATTCCAGCGCCAATCACAGCGATTTGACGAGGTCTGATATTGGTCTTTGTATCTCGCTCAGTTTTTTTTTGAGTTGTTTCCTGCGCTGAAGATGGGTTGCTTTCCTCAGCCGGATTCCAGATCGCTTTCAGCATTTCACGCTTATGCTTAAAACCACGTGGGCGGGAAATTGAAATCCCATGATTTTTTAAGCCACGTTTTAAGACGCCAGCAACACTGAAAGAGGCGAAAGTGGTACCGATCTCGGATAAACGTACAATATTATTTAAAACATTTTCTTCCCACATGTCTGGATTGCAGGAAGGCGCAAAACCATCCAGGAACCAAGCGTTCACCGGCGCAGTTTTTTCAATTACCGGGAAAACATCATATGCATCACCCAGCCATAGATCCAGACTGAATCGCTCTTCAGGAAAACTGAGACGATGACAGCCGGCAATTGGCATCGGATATTGAGAGATGAGTTGATGAGCTAAAGGCTTGAGTTCTGGCCAGGCATTTAAGGCTCGAATCAGATCGGTTTTAGAAAGAGGGAATTTTTCAACTGAAATCGCATGCAGATGACTGTGATTGTCCGGACGCACCTGTTGCCAGAGCTGCCACAGGGCCAGAATATTTAAACCAGTACCAAAACCCGTTTCACCGACACAGAAATATTCAAAAGGTTTTAAATCTGCCAGACGCGTACTGAGATCATTGCCATTTAAAAAGACATGCCGGGTTTCCAGCAAGCCATTGTCTTTGGAAAAATACACATCACCAAATTGCTTGGATACAGGCACATCAATACCATCCACCAATTGCCAATCCAGATCAGCAGTTTGAATTGCGTGTGACAAAACGGGTACAACCTTAAAGATATCGGGAAGGGCTATAGCTTACCATTGACGGCGACGTTTGGTATAAACATAGCTCGCGATCAGGAAGCCGAGCAATACCCCCACAGCCAGGGTTGCAGCGCCGTAGAGGAACATCTGGGCACTGCGTTCGCTTTGCAGTACCTGTACCTGAACCCCTAGATTGTCATTCTTGAGCTGCAATTCCTGATTTTGCGATAGTGCTTCCAGATTGGCTTTTTCCAGTTGCTGCAAACGGGTGGCCTGATCTTTGACTAAGGCTTTTACCTTGGCATCTTGCTGGGCTTTGAGCTTGGCGATTTCTTCTGCGGTTAACGGTTTATTTTCAGCAGGTGTCACCGATTGGGCAGAAGACGCTACGGCAGGAATAATGGCAGGTTTCGGCGTAGACTGGGTTTGGACAGTCACTGCTGTCCCTTGAGGTTGTGCTGTCTGATTTCCCTGAGTCACAGGAGCAGGCGCAACTTCGACTGCCCATACTGGAGAAATCATAAAACATAGGCCAATGATACTGGCAGTAACAACACGCATGAACCTTATCCTTGAGGGAATGCTTTATTGAATGGTTTGACATCGATGTGTTCGTACACCCCTTCTTTTAAGAAAGGTTCATCCTGTAGCCATGTATCCAGCGCTTCACGACTGTCAAAATCGACAATAATGGTACTGCCATAAAAACCGGCCTGTGGATTGGCTGGATCTTTAGGCATGGCACCTGCAACAATCAGGCGACCTTCAGCATTTAACTGTTCCAGACGTGCAAGATGTTGTGGACGAATCGCGAGGCGTTTTTCAACTGTACCTTCCCGATCGGTACAGCTAACGACGAATAATGGCATGATGACTCTCAATCGTTTGTAGTTGGACTTATTCAGCGGTCTTAAAGTATTTGCGCAATACAATAAACTGAATAATGATAAAGGAAAACATCACGATCATGTCACCGAATGCGGTAAATTCGCCCCAATATTTTCCATCCATCCACAAATAGGCGAAAAAGGTATGCAGAAATGACATCAGTACGAACATGGCAACCCAAGCATAGTTCAGCTTGAACCAGCCTTTTTCGCTTAGATTGAATACTGGACCAAATAACCGCTGGATCAGAGGCTTTTTATCCTTGCTAAACCAAGGGGATAAGAAAAAGACACCTGCAAAGACCAGATTCAATAACACGGCTTTCAGACGAATATAGAAATCATCGCTGAGGATCAGAGTGATGCCACCAAAAATCACCGTCATAAACAAGACAATCCATTGCTGCTTGTCCAGACGGAATTTTTGTATGACAAATAACGCACCATAGACGACCAACATGGAAATAATCAGACCTGTGGTTGCAACAAGAATATTATTATTGTCGACACCCCCCGCAGAACCGATCAATTGCAGCAATTGATGGTCAGTGTCTTTTGGATCTACAGTTTTATATAAATAAAAGAAAATAATGAGTGGCACAAAGTCTAAAAGTGCTTTCATGTTAGAGTATCTAAATCTGATCAAATAAATGTCATAGTATAGAGATGCACGGCGTAGATTTACATACACATAGTAATATTTCTGATGGAACTTTCAGTCCTCAGCAATTGGTCGAAGCGGCTGTGGAAAAACTTGTCCATACTTTGGCCCTGACGGATCATGACACCATGGACGGTTTGGTATTGGCGGAAGAAGCTGCCAAAAATCATGAGATTAAGATCATTTCCGGGGTGGAAATATCCAGCCAATGGTCACGTCCTGCCACCAAGAAAAACTATGGCGTGCATATCGTCGCGCTAAATATGCAAAATCCTGAGCCTTTACAAAAAGCCCTCAATCAGCAAAAGAAAATCCGGGCTGAACGTTCTAAACAGATTTGTGATCTGCTGGTTCCTTTAATTGGTGAAGATATTTATGCTGATGTACTGGTCAAAGTCGACCATATCCCTGATCGGGTGACACGGACCCATATTGCCAAAACGCTGGTAGAAAAGGGGATTGTGACGCGTCCGCAACAGGCTTTTGATAAATACATCAAGGAAGGTAAGAAAGCCTATGTCAAATTTGATGGCTTGAGTCTGGAAGATACCATTCAGGTAATTCATGAAAGTGGCGGCTTCGCCGTGCTGGCACATCCGACCAAATATGATTTATCTGCGACCAATATTCGCTACCTGATCGAGATCTTTGCCAAGTTCGGTGGAGATGCCGTCGAGCTGCCACCGGCGATTGAACCAAGTTCCACCCGGCAGATGGTGGATCGAATGATTACTGAATATGATCTTAAAGTTTCGATTGGCAGTGATTTTCATGGCGATCACATGCCCTGGATTAAACTGGGCAATGTCCCGAGTCTTAAACCGGGGCAGGTCGGGATTTGGGAGAGTTTTGTTTAGTCATTCCTTTACCTCGATCTTTTTCATTTGAGAGAAGATTTTCCCTTCGCTACTAATAACAAAGGGCGAGGAGAGAATTATAAATTAAAGCAAATTATGATCTTGAGCCTGAATCGGTGGTGGCGTCGGTTTACCTAAAGTCCCTAACAGTTCAATTTCAATCGTACGTACCATCGAGTCCAGCGGCAAGTCATTACTCTGAGTACCAAAAGGCTCTTCAATTTCCGAACTTAGAGCATCTAATCCTAAAAAGGTATAAGCCAAAATTCCAACCAGTAAAGGCGTAAACAGACCAAGCGTTGAACCTAAACTAAAAGGTAAAATAAAACAGAAAAAATAGACGGTACGATTGAGCAAGACCGAATAGGCAAAAGGCAAAGGCGTTGTTGCAATCCGGTCACAACCAGTCTGGACAATACTTAGTTCTGCTACATGATTATTCATCTGCATATAGATGATGTCGGAGATTTCACCTTCTTTGAGCGCCTGCATTAACTCCCATTGAATCAGGCTTAAGGTATATTGCGGCGCATTGGCCTGCTGATAGAGCTGGGTCACAGCCTGCTGGCTCATGCCGCTGGTTTCCACAAGTTCCGTCGGATTGGCTGTCTGATGGCGTAGCCGGTCACGGAGGACATTGGCAAAGACAATCACATGCTGAATTACACGTTCACGGCGACCTTGAGACAGCATCCGGCAATCACGGTCAAAATGACGTGAATTGGCAATCAAAATGCCCCAAAGTTTGCGCGCTTCCCACCAGCGGTCATAACAGGCCGAGTTCTTAAATCCGAGAAAGATCGACAGTACCACTCCAATCAGGGTAAAGCCGACCAGGGGTAATTCTGGAAAACGAAAATAACCAATATGTGACAAGCCACCGATGATGGCTGACATCAGCATCACTACGCCTAAAGGTGGCAAAACTTTAGGTAAAATCGTCCCCCGCCAAGAAAACAGCAGTTTAAAAACAGTCGGCTGGTCACGTACGATCATTTATTGGAATCATCACAATTTTTTTCATGATCTTGTGGAGTTGTGCCTGCTTTGTCAAGTGCTATTCAATACTGCATTTCCGGTTTGATGAGTTGCTGCTCAGCAAAGGAAAAGCTGCCCTCCAAAGCAATGATGCAATGGTCGATTAAATGGATATCTACCAGCTGGCAAGCCTGTTGAATCTGGCGGGTCAATGCCAGGTCAGCCTTGGATGGAGAGGGCCGACCCAGCGGATGATTATGTGCAATGACAATTGAGGTTGCCTGCTGGCTAATGGCATAACGTAGCAATTGATTAATAGAAATATCACATGCATTGATGGAGCCATAAAACAGTTTTTTAAAGGCAATTTTTCTTAAACTGGCATCCAGACACAGCACGGCAAACACTTCCTGAGTTTCACCGAGCAGTTCAAAACGTAAGTAATCTCTCAACCGCTTGGAATTGGTAAGTTCCAGTGCATCCTGTTTCAGGTGCTCGGCTATGTAACGCCGTCCCAGTTCCTTGACGGCCATCAGTTGGGTATATTTACTGATGCCCATGCCATGAAACTGGCTGACTTCCTGTAAAGGTGCATCGAGCAACGCAGTCAAATGACCAAAATGTTGAATCAGCAATCGCGCCAGATCAACTGCCGAATGTTGCTGGGAACCCGAACGCAGAAAGATGGCTAGTAGCTCGGCATCGGACAGACTTTCTGCACCATATTGAATTAAGCGTTCTCGCGGCCGTTCTTGTTCTGGCCAGTTTTTAATAGAAAATTGCATAGTTATTAGACTTATTTATTATGAATTATCAGTTTTCCCGCAAGCCGATCTCTTGGGAATGCGATTATTTAATGCTATTGTGAGCCCCACTGCAACAGCAAGGTAATCTGTTTGTGAGCTTTGATCTAAGTGTAATTCCTCATAAAAATATCATTTTGGCTGTCACTGGCGGTATTGCTGCCTATAAAAGTGCAATTCTGGTTCGCCGTCTGAAAGATGCCGGATTTGATGTGCGGGTCGTCATGACTCACGGTGCACAGGCTTTTATTACACCTTTAACTTTTCAAGCCTTATCGGGCAATCCCGTACATACCGAATTGCTGGATACTGAAGCAGAAGCAGGCATGGGCCATATCGAACTGGCACGTTGGGCAGATCTGTTGCTGGTAGCGCCAGCCAGTTGTGACACCCTGGCAAAATTTGCCGCAGGTCTGGCTGATGATCTGCTCAGCACTTTATATCTGGCAACAAAAGCACCCGTCTGGGTAGCGCCTGCCATGAACCAGCAAATGTGGGCAGCCAAAGCAACGCAGCGCAATCTTGCGACACTGATCGAAGATGGTGTGCATGTGATCATGCCGGACGCGGGATCACAGGCTTGTGGTGATGTAGGTTTGGGACGTATGCCGGAGCCGGAAGATCTGGCACGTCAGGTCACAGAATATTTCCATAAGGCTCAGCGCGCGATTGCAGAAAAATTTGGCCTGCTGGCGGGCAAGCAAGTCACGATTACAGCTGGTCCAACCCGTGAAGCGATTGACCCGGTACGTTATATTTCCAACCATAGTACCGGGAAAATGGGTTTTGCATTGGCAGCAGCCTGTTATGCAGCCGGAGCAAATGTCACCCTGATTGCAGGGCCGGTCAGTCTGGAAACCCCAAATGGTGTGAAACGTAAGAATGTTTCTTCTGCTGTACAAATGCTGAATGAAAGCATGCAGATGCTGGAAAATGGTTGCGATATCTTTATTGCGACAGCTGCAGTAGCCGATTATCGTGTGGCAGAAGTAGCCGAGCATAAGATCAAGAAATCCGGGGATGAGCTGAATGTAGCCTTGGTGAAAAATCCGGATATTGTTGCCACTATTGCCCAGCAGGAAAAACGTCCATTTATGGTCGGTTTTGCTGCAGAAACCCGCAATATTGAAGAATATGCTGCTGGAAAGCTGGTCGCGAAAAAGCTGGATATGATTGCCTGCAATGATGTTTCACGTGCGGATATCGGATTTGCTTCAGATGAAAATGCCATGACAGTATTCTTTGCCGAGCATTATCAGTTGGACAAACGTGATCTGGAAAAAGCCTCCAAGCAGGAGATTGCCCAGCAGTTGATCGAAGCCATTCATGATGCCTTGCATCGTGATCCATCCAGTGATGATGATTTTTAAAACGATCTGTATCGAAAAAGCCCTGAATCCATCAGGGTTTTTTTATGGCTGATTTTTTATCATTAATTCAAAAAAACTATATAAACCATAAATATTTAGTCTTAATCGAAGCGCTGTTTGTTTATTGTTTTTGCAAAAAAGCATAAAATGGGTCACAGAATAAACAAAGATAAAAATACTGCATATATCGACTATAAGCAGGAAGTGGAAAGAAAAAAGAGGGGCGCTATGAAAAAAATCATGATGTTATGGATGGTCGCCTGTCTGGCTGGATGCAGTTATTTTGTCTCGATGGATGAACTGGCCAGAAATATTCAAACGCAGATGCAACGTGAATTTAATTCCAATCGAGATTATCAACACTATCGTTTTACCGTGAAAAAGGTCAAAATTGTCCAGCGTCAGGGGAATGAGTTTCAGGCCATTTCTCATCTGAATTATCAGGGTGAGGAATATCCCATTCATGTAAAAGTCTTTAAGGTGGATGGGGGATATAGTTGGTCGATTGAAGATGATGCCTTTGCTTTTATTGATGAAATTGAAATTGAAAAATATCGTCAGCAACTGGATCGGGAATTACAGCAACTGGCCTCAGCCTTGGATGATCTAGAGCCTGTAGATGAACCAAATCAGAATATCTCCGGCTCTCTGATCACACCAGTAGCTGAACCTGCATTACAAGACGTTTCTTATCAGGAAGAGCCGATTCCGGTCGGCAATATCACGGCGTATACACAATAACTCATGCGCAATCGCCATAAAAAAGCACCGATGATCGGTGCTTTTTGTGTTTAGGATTCAACTTGTTGATGTTCACGTACATAATCTTCAGTACGCTGCATCGCTTCCTGAATATTAAAGAGAGCAGTTTCTACATCTTTCAAGGTTTTGGCATTGCCACCGCTTAAAGCCTGACGCCATTTGCGTGCACCCGGCAGGTTCTGGAACAGTCCCAAAATATGACGGGTAATAATCGACAACGGTGCATCTTCGGCCATGCGCTGGGCAATATAAGGCAGCATCTGTTGCATAATGTCAAAACGGTCTGGTGCATCCAGATTCCACAGTTGGCCCAGTTCAGCCAGTAAGTAAGGATTATGATAGGCTTCGCGGCCAATCATCACCCCATCCACATGTTGGAGATGTTCCAGCGTTTCGGCATAGGTTTTAATTCCGCCGTTGATCTCGATCAGCAGATCAGGACGATCCTGTTTTAAACGGTAGACATCTTCATAACGTAGGGGTGGCACGTCACGGTTTTCTTTAGGTGATAGACCTTTTAATAAAGCAATACGGGCATGCACGATAAAATTATTGCAGCCGGTTTTGGCCACGGTATCGACAAAATGCAACATCTCTTCATAAGAGTGCATATCATCAATACCGATCCGGTGTTTTACGGTCACTGGAATATCCACCGCATGACGCATTTCAGCAATACATTCTGCGACTAGATCAGGCTCCGCCATCAGACAGGCACCAATTTTATTATTCTGTACCCGGTCACTTGGGCAACCTACATTTAAATTAACTTCATTATAGCCCCAATCCTGTGCCATCTTGGTACAAGTGGCTAGATCTTTTGGATTCGAGCCGCCGAGTTGCAACACGATTGGCTGTTCTTCCGTATTAAAGTCCAAATGACGTTTGGCATCACCGTAAATGATTGCACCCGTGGTGACCATTTCGGTGTACATAATCACATTCGGGTTAAACAGACGTGCAAAGAAACGATAGTCTTTGGTGGTCCAGTCCATCATCGGCGCAACACTGATTCGAGGATTCTGTGTGTTGCTTGGTTTTGATAAAATACTCATTGAAAATCAACCTATTGAATCAGTGTTGTGTTGAATTTATTTGCATCTATTTCATCTTTTTTTGCTCTTTTTAAAATTTGATTTACGCCATAAATACGCCATAATAAGTAAAAATATCATAAGGCGTAAAAATGGGTACAATCACGCAGCGTAAGTTAGTCAATGGATCAATACGCTATCGTGCTGAAATTCGAATCAATCGAAAAGATTTACCAATATATAAAGAAAGTAAAACATTTGGATCGAAGAAAGTTGCAGCAATTTGGTTAGCAAAAAGGGAAGCTGAAATAGAAGAAAATCCTGAAATTTTGTTTGGTCAAGAAGATGTAATAGATCTAACTCTTTCTAACGCTATTTCGAAATATTTGGCGGAAGTGGGAGCTGAGTATGGACGAACTAAAACATATTCACTCAAACTTATTCAGAAGTTTCCAATCGCGCGGCATGTTATCACAAAAATTAAATCGACTCATATTGCGGAACACGTAGCTCTACGCAAAAAAGGCATTGAAGATCTAAGACTCGCTCCTGTTGCATCTAGTACACTCCAGCATGAGCTTTTACATATTAGAGGGGTGCTATCTCATGCAGCGGTAATGTGGGATATAGATATTGATCTAAATTCTTTCGATAAGGCAACAGCACAATTAAGAAAGACACGCCAAATTTCATCAAGTCAAAAAAGAGATAGGCTTCCAACGAATGAAGAGTTGGCGGCATTGACGAAGTATTTTGTCAATAAATGGAATAATCCTGCTTACAGTTATCCAATGCATTTGATTATTTGGTTTGCAATTTACTCATGTAGACGTGAGGCGGAAATAACTCGAATGGAATTAAGTGATTTTGACATTCATAACAACTCATGGAAAATACGTGATTTGAAAAACCCAACAGGCTCTAAAGGGAATCATAAGGAGTTTAATGTATTACCTCAGTGTAAAAAAATTATTGAGCTTTTATCGGAGCAGGAAGTTAGAGCTAGAATGTTGAAAAGAGGCTATGGCGATGAATATCTGATACCTCTTAGTCCAAAAACAATAGGTGGTGAATTTAGAAAAGCTTGTAAGTTGCTTGGAATAGATGATTTAAAATTCCATGATTTGAGACATGAAGGGTGTACCCGTTTAGCTGAGCAAGGTTTCACTATCCCCCAGATACAGCAAATTAGTTTGCACGATTCATGGGGGAGTTTGGAAAGGTATGTATCAGTTAAACGAAGAAAACAGACCCTTAATTTTGAGAATTCGTTAGAGCTGACTTCGTAAAAATTTCATACTCTTTAGCTTGTTCGTTGTAACGTTTGTCTAAAACAAAAGCTAAGTCAAAAATATCAACTAAGTATGGTGATTTTTGACTTTCATCTATCTTGTAGCAAATAAATGGAAATTCCTTTTTTCTCGCTTTTTCTAATATTTTTGCTTTACTTAGATGGGGGTAATACATGGCTGCCACTTGTTCAAGAGTGGGAGTCATGGTTTTAAATTGCATGAATAAATAATCTGATAAATTCATTTGTACTTTGTTCATTTGGTTACTCTTTTAAAAGTTAATTCTTGAATCTTTAGTCATACAACTAAGGTATAGCTAACAAAATTCACTGAAATAATTGTAAATGAGATGAAATGGGTAATAATTCTGAAATAAGGGGAACTTTTTTAAGAATACACACTTATGCCAAAACTTAACGATTTTCAAAACAGCACAGTCAGACTATTAGATTATTTATATTTTCATGATGTGGCAGCCATGCAGAGCTTCTCAGAAGAGAAGTCAAGTATATATAGTCAGTTATTAGCAGGGCAGAGTAAAACTTGAAGTGCGACATAAACCACCTAATTAATTTAAAGGGTTTATGGAGTATATAAAATTGTCATACCATCATCTTAACTTTGAAGATCGTACTGCATTAATGCTTGAGTCAAGAAAAGAAGGCTTTTCAGCCAGAAAATTTGCTGAACTCATTAAAAGACATCCTAGTACGATCTATCGTGAGCTTAAAAGAAATAGCATCAATGACGTTTATCAAGCTCAATATGCTTCTGATAACACCTTCGCTAGACGTAGACGTGGTCACAGAAAACTCAAAATCGATTCAATCCTCTGGAAATTTATTGTTGAAGCGATCCGTTGTTTATGGTCTCCTCAGCAAATAGCAAAGCGTTTAAAGACATTTCCTGATTTGGATCAAACAATGAATGTAAGCCATACAACGATTTATTCAACGATACGAGCATTACCAAAGGGTGAGTTGAAAAAAGACTTATTATCCTGTCTGCGTCATGAAAATAAAAAGCGAAAAGCTAACGGTGAACCTAAAAAAGATTCTATATTACAGGATATTAAAACTATTCATGAGCGCCCAGCCGAAGTTCAAGAAAGAAAAATACCGGGTCATTGGGAAGCTGATTTAATTAAAGGTAAAGACAATAAAAGTTCGATAGCAACACTTATTGAACGAAATACACGGCTCTGTATCTTGGCAACATTACCTGATGCAAAGGCAGAATCAGTGCGCAAGGCTTTAACTGAAGCTCTGAAATATTTACCTGCAGAACTGCGTAAAACGTTGACCTATGACCGTGGACGCGAGATGGCAGAACATAAAATACTTGAAGAAGATTTAGGCATAGATGTATATTTCTGTGACCCACATTCACCCTGGCAAAAAGGCACATGCGAAAATATGAATGGTTTAATTAGGCAATATTTACCTAAAGGGATTGATTTAAATCAGGCAGATCAGCATTATTTAAATCAAGTTGCCATGTCACTGAATACTCGTCCTAGAAAAGCGTTAGATTGGCTTACACCATTAGAGAAATTTGCTCAGCTTGTTGATTATCATAAGACTTTTCAAACTGTCGCACCTCATGTTTGAATTCGCCCAGCTATTGATTTATTGGCTTATCGAAGGTCTGAAGGCGCGTTGATAGGGGAACATTACAAACATTTGTTATTAATAGGAGTAGATTTTGAGTTAACTTTTGGAAAGGGTGAATTAATTAAAGATGATATCTATTTTAAAATGCAAGAAAAATATCGTGCCTACCTAATTCAACAAATAGAGTTATTGGGTTTTCAAATAGAACATTATAAGCAAGATTTAAATGAAGTATTAATCCAAATTCCAATCCAGTCAATTACTAGTGCTGCTGCATTTAAAATTGTAAGTCAAGTTCTATATTTTGAGTACGATAATATAACTATAGGGGTACTTAGTAAATTTCTAGATTTTAATTTTTTAACATTAGCTAAATATCAAAAAAAGAATAAAGTCATCAATGAGAGTTTTTTAAATAAACTTTTCTATAGGGCGATGTTATTTCTAGAGTTTGACGTTTTTAAAAATAACTTAATTGCAGAGTATTATTCCGAAGATCAAATTGTTAACTTAAATGATTTGGAAGATTATGAAAAAGTAGCAGCTGCCATTAAGGCTAGGGGGAAGGCCAAGTCATTAAAGGGGATTGAATATGATGGATTTTATAAGCTAAAGACTAAGAATGATCTGAACAAGTTTCTAATAAATATTGAAGAGCGATTAGGACATAATCCTATTTTCTCAGATAGTTCGGCTAATTGGATTGCCTTAATCGGTGCATGGCATTTGATACTTAAGAAAGGTAATAATCTCGATAAACCATTGTTCAAAGAGTCCCCTCAATATGTTGTGGACTCGGATATCTCATGTGCCAAGCTCGCAAGAAAAAAATTAGCTGAATTTGGTTTCTCTGTGTCTGAAAAAACTATATTTGACTGCTATGATCGTGTCTATGAAATTTACAGGCTTATACGTATAACTATAGAGTGCTTGGTGGAAGAAAAAATGTATGGAATGAACGAAAGAGTTTTTATTCATGATTTTTACTATAATCCGAATTCTAATGCATTCTTCAAGAAGCAGTTACAAGCAGCTAAGGCTAAACTTTAAAATATTAGAGCATGCTTATTTATACAGGTTGAATGAACAAACACTGTTTGAGAGCGCTATTCAGTCCAGTTGTGAACGAATTAAATTTGTTTAATCCCGATCCCATTGAACGGCAGCTTGCTCATGTGTCACAGAACAGAATTCGCTCGGCATATAACCGAGCGCAATATTAACCAAGGGGGTCAGTTTTTAAATGCCGTTAGGGGGTCATTTTTACACTACCGATAACAATGCTATTTATCGAATTAGAAATCTTTAAAAATAGGCTATTGGCATCAAATGCAAAAATGTCGCAGCTGGTAGATTTGAATAATTTAAGTGACCATGAAAAAGTCATTGCAGTTATTAAGTCTAACGCCAAGTTGGAAGCTTTGGAAAAGTAGATTATCAGCGTATCTATACTATTGATCGGCTCTGTTGCATAAATATGTAAGCATCTGATTTAAATAAATTTAATTTTGGATCAAAAAATAATCAAAACTTTTTAAATCATATAGTTATGAAATCTTTGTGCAACAAAGCCGGTCTGCACGCACAAACCCAATCTTAGTTATACAATGGACTAGATTGGGTGTGACTGGTGGAGAGATTATTTTTACAAATATAGGTTTTCTCCATCGACTGAACAGCATTCTTTGGCATAGGTTTCATTGATGAGTCTTTCGATCATTTGCTCTTCTGACACACCATTCTTGAAAGCTAATGTAAGCAACGCTTCTCTAGCTCTTTTAGTTAATGCGTAATAGTGAGGTTTTTTCACCTTTTTCTCCTCACGGTGCTTTTTTTGATACCACGCGTTAGATAATTTTTTTCTTAAAGCATAGTGAATATTTTCATCTTCATAATAGATAATATCAAATATTGAGTTAATTAAAGTCTCATACTCAGATACATGGGATGCATCTCTTCTGTATCTTCTAAATTCTGAGTTTTCATTAATATACTTTTTAGCCCATACAAGAAAATCAGAGCATGGTGATTTAAAGTGATTGTTGAATTTTGTGTATATTTTGTCAAATCGATAATATATATTTTCAATTGATCTAGAATCTTCATAATAAATAGGGATTGTATAAGCCAGATAAAGAAGCTGGAAGTATAGGTTTTTTATATCTAAAATTAAGCGATCTCCTTCTTTTTCATGCAAGACTTTGCATGCAAATTGTAAGAATCTTTGATTATCTTTAATTTTATTAAAGTCAAAAGAATGTATTTTGATTCTAGATTGAAAATCCTTTAAATCACGTAAAAAATAATAGATATTATCATCACTACTATTATTCATTTCATCAATTATAAATTTACTTATGTTCCTGAGTTTATCTAGGCTGTTCAGTTTTGCGATGTCTTTTTCTATAGCATCGTTGCTCTCCCGTATTCTGCGATAGTTATCAATATTTGGGCGATGATAGACATATAGTGCCCAGATAAGATCTTCATCTCGAAGTTGTGTCAGGAATGATTTAAGATTGTCTAGTTCAGAATTGCGCATTTTGTATCCTGTTTTTAAAAAGCTTACGTCATACTTTAGGTAATAAAAACAATACTTTCTACTAAGTTTTTCACTCTATTTCCCCTTGTTTTGCACTATATTTTTAAAAGCTTTCTACTAAGGGATAAGGGGGGTATAAATAAACAATGTTTAGGCAATATAAGTTTTTAATTTAATTTTTTTATAACTAAAATTAGGTACTAAAACGATATAGTCTAAAATTCATTTTATTCCTTAATTCTAGCTTTTTTGAGACTAGAGCCTGCATGAATTTAAGCGTAGAGCAGGGAGGAAAAGTTTTTCATGTGGAGAATAGGTACTGTACTACAGGAGGAATTTGGACTCCCTAAAGCTTTGGTTATTAATCTAATCGTTTATTAGGTAACACTTTATTGTAAAGTAAACGTATATATAAGTTGACAAAAATAACTAATGATGCGAAAAGGTTTTTTTAGTTAACAGATGTTCACACATGCCTAGAATTGTTTCTGTACCACTTAGTTTAGAACAGCGAGAACGACTCATTTTTCTGGTCAAGCATGCAAAACATTGGCGTGAAAGGCAACGTGCCCAAACTATTCTCTGGCTTTCCGAAGGTAAAAGCGTTGCGGAAGTTGCCACTCTACAAGAACGTATCCCAGAAACCATAAGGCTACAACGCCGACGTTGGGAATTGTATGAGTTTGAATCGATTAAAGAAGGTCATCGCTCAGGTCGACCCAATACATTGATCTCAGACTATCAGGCGAAAATCCTAGATTGGGTCAATACAAGTCCACTCAATGCAGAACAAATCCGAGTCAAACTACATGAAGAATACGAAGTGTCCGTGTCTGTTGAAACCATTCGTAAGTTTTTACGGGATTCAGGTATGGTCTTCAAGCGTACCCGTCATAGCTTGAAAAAAAAGAGATCCGATTGCATTTGAACAAGCAACACAGCAGATTGAAGAATTACGAGAGCAAGCGGCACGTGGTGAAATTATATTAGGTTATGTTGATGAAACAGGATTTTCATCTACACCTGATAACCGCTATGCGTGGACAAAGATAGGTGATGTTCATGCGGTTGATGCAATAAGATTAAAACGAGTTAATGTCATGGGGTGTTTGCTTTCAACGGGGAAACTGGTGACTAGTTGTTTACAAGAGTCAGTGACAAGCACTTGGTTTTATGCCTATTTAACTGGAATAGCTCAACAAGTAAAACAGACGTATAACCTTCCATTGGTTCTTATTGTTGATAATGCCTCGATTCATAGAAGTAAAAAGATGGCTGATTACAGAGAGCTACTTAAAACTAACTTTTCGACGAATCTGTATTTTATTCCAGCTTATAGCCCTGAGTTAAATCGAATCGAGATGGTATGGAAGCAGATGAAATATTATTGGCGAGATTTTCAAGTCATGACAGCTGACAAAATAGAGCAATGGGTGGAGAAAGTATCAAACCAATTCGGAAAAGAATACATGTTTACTTTTTAATGACAACTTATACTGAATTCCCTATCTCTTATGTAACTGTCACACACATAGGTTTAAACATGAGAGTTTTAATTAATCAGGAAAAACTTACACTTGAGATTGAGAAATTTTTAAAGCGTTTAAAAAGAGAACGTACAAAATGGGATGGATTCTATTCGCAGCTTACTAACCTGTTATTAGGCTTTAATGATATTTATGATCCCGATGATGAATACACAGGTTATCTTAAATTCTTTGTAATTCTGAGATATGACTTACAGAGAATAGACTCTGGTTATTTGGAACTTATGGATGAGTTAAAGATAATTGGGTACAGAGAGATAAGAAAATGGTTTTTAGATTTATTTGAGCTTTTCAAGAAAGATTATGAAACTATTGAAAAACAGAAAGATGAAAATAAAATTGAAGTGCAGGAATATTGTAGGTCAATACTTAATAAATGCAGTCGAATATTAGTTGCTCGTGTAGACTTGGGTTATTTGCAAGAACATTCTAGTCGAATCAGAGTTGAAGATATTTATAATGACTTAGATATACTGCTTAACCGTATCCAAAATAAAGATGGCATATTTAAACATGTGGTCGGGTATATATGGGGAGTGGAGCAAGGCGGTAAAAGTAAAGGTTTTCACTGTCACTTAGCAATCATTTATGATAATGCCTATCGTGATGGAAGCGCAGCATATTGGGGGGATGAAATTATTGAGTTATGGAAGGATATTACTAGAGGTTATGGTCAAGGCTATAATTGCTGGAACCGGGAACGTGTAGCGAAACTTCGAAGAGAGAATAAGCTGGGGATTGGTGTGATTTATCGTCGTGATTCAACCCAAGTGACAAATTTCATTGAGGCAATGCAATACATTGCTGATCATCACAAACGTACTCTTCAATACTTACGTGTAAAGCCAAAAGGACGAAGAGTATTTGGTAAAGGTCAGTTAAGAGCGCAGTATGATAGACGCTAAATGAAAATAATCTCAGATATACATTATCTAGATGAAAACGAGTTTTTTAACTTTGCAAGGCTTGCCAATCGGTAAGCCTTTGTCATTTCTGGAGATGTATATTATGAGTTTAATTTGTCCTTACTGCCTATCTGATCAAGTCATCCAAGTGGTGAATCAACAAGTGAATGGAACTGAATCATCAGGTCTAGCGGCATCAGCTTCGTTCGCAACCATTGGTGCATCCATATCAAAGGGTTTACCTTTACCTGTATCACCACTGCTTGGCGGGCTTGCAGGTGCAGTCATTGGTGGTTTATTCAGCAGCGTGTTTGATGAGCCTAAAAAGCCGATCACCCTGGCCTACTATCACTGCAATCACTGTCAGCAGAATTTTCGTTGAATCAGCATAGGAGATAAGAACGATGGCACATCAAATCGAACAAATCGCCTATGTTGGCGAAACCCCTTGGCATGGTCTGGGTAATCAACTCAGTCCGAACCAACCACTCGAAGTTTGGGCACAGCAAGCTGGAATGGACTGGCGGATTGAATCGTCGAATGTCAGTTATATGGCACAGAATGAACGTGGTCAGAGCATCATCATGCCTTTTGAAGAGCAGCGAGTGTTATACCGTTCCGATACTCATGCACCCTTGTCTGTGGTCAGTCAGCGTTATCAGGAAGTCCAGCCGATGGAGATTCTGGAGTTCTACCGGGATCTGACCGAGCAATCCGGTTTTGAATTGGAAACCGCAGGCGTACTCAAAGGGGGGAAGAAGTTCTGGGCATTGGCACGTACCGGGCAAAGTACCGCGTTAAAGTCTAAGGATGTCAGTAATGGTTATATCCTACTGGCTACTGCGTGTGATGGCACCTTGGCAACGACAGCACAGTTCACAAGTATCCGAGTAGTTTGTAACAACACTTTAGCCATTGCTCTACGTGGTCAGAGCAGTAGTGCTGGTGTAGTGAAAGTTCCACATAGTACCAAGTTTGATGCAGAGAAAGTGAAGCAGCAATTGGGTATTTCAGTTCGTGCCTGGGATGAGCACATGTATGAGATGAAACAGCTCACACAGCGTAAGGTGAGTCAGCAAGAAGCCAAAGCTTATTTTGATGCCGTATTCAACAACAGCACCATGTCAATTTCCGATCCTGAAGAAAACATCATTCAGTTCTATCGTAATGTCGCACAGCAAGTTCAGGAGAAAAAGCCTGAACCCAATGGTCGTGCCATGAATAAAGCTTTGGACATGTTCAATGGGCAAGGACGTGGTGCTGACCTGTCATCCGCCAAAGACACTGCTTATGGTTTACTGTGTTCGATCACGGAATTTGTGGATCATGAACGACGTGCCATGAGTACCGATCATCGTCTTGATTCAGCTTGGTTTGGTGCAGGCGCAGGTCTTAAGCAACGTGGACTGGAACAGGCTTTATCTTTGATAGCTTAAGCTCATGTAATCCATCCAACCTTAACCCCGCAAGTCTCAACAATCGCTGAGTACAGCACACACGTAACTCTCTCTACTTACTACTCACAATCAATAATCTGAATCAGCATGCATATCGCCATACCCGACCTCGTGTCGGGTATGGCTTTTTTATGCACTTCTTTTTTACAAAAACTGAAATTTATAAGGATAGAACCATGAATCAAATCGCACCGATTTCAAATCAGACTGTACAGGCAGGTGTTCAAACTGCATTAAATCCATTAACTACACCTAAACGAGCTAGTTCTGCAAAACGCTTAGTCAACACCAAAGATATGGCGTATCAAGATTGGCTTGAAGTTCGTAAACAAGGCATTGGCAGCAGTGATGCAGCAACAGCATGTGGCTTAAATCCCTACATGTCCATGTTAGAGCTTTGGCTGATCAAAACAGGTCGTCAGACTCAATCCATTGAAGATGAAAGTTCAGGTATAGCACCGCTGTATTGGGGCAAACAGCTCGAACCTTTAGTGGCTGAGTATTACAGCATGCACACCAATAATAAAGTTCGTCGAGTCAATGCTGTATTACAACACCCTGATCCTGATAAGCATTTCATGTTAGCAAACTTGGATTACTCTGTTGTAGGAAGCGACGAAGTTCAGATTCTTGAATGCAAAACAGCAGGTGAGCATGGAGCAAAATTGTGGCGTGATGGTGTGCCTTTATATGTGCTTTGTCAGGTACAACATCAACTGGCGGTGACTGGTAAACAGGCAGCGCATGTTTGTGTCTTGATCTGTGGGCATGAAACCAAGATCTTCAAAGTGACACGGTCTGAATCAGTGATTGAGCATATTGTTAAAGCAGAACGATATTTCTGGGAATGCGTGGAAAAGGATACACCACCATCCGTGGATGCAAGTGAATCCGCAGCTAAAGCGATTCAACAACTTTATCCAGCGCATGTACCTTTAACCGTAGAGGATCTCTCGCAAAATGAAAATGCCAATTTGATGTTCGACCAGCTCATCAAAATGAAGGAAGAGATTCAGCATAAGCAGGAACGCTTTGACCAGCTTAAACATGAAATTCAGATGATGATGCAAGACAAGGAAAGGGCAGTCTTTGCTCATGGCTCAGTAGTCTGGAAGAAAGCCAAGGATTCTATCAGTCTCAATACCAAAGCATTGCTTCAGCACCAGCCTGAACTCATCGAGCTTTATCCACTTGAAAAGCAGGGCAGTCGTCGATTCAACATCTATTCCGACTAAGCCCGATCTACAGCACCCAATCAAAAAATCACAAAAATCGCTCCCCGCTCTCTACCCTTCGGTAGAGAGCAAATCGGTCGCGATCTCTGTAGCACTTTATCTGGCTCTACATTCTTTGGGTAACTTATTTGGTCCTTGTTCCGACCTACATATATAGACCCAAATTCGTAAGGTAATACATTAAGGAATATCAACATGATTAAAGGTTTAGCAATTACTCCACCAATCTTAGGGCGTATCAGTATCGGTCGGATGATCGAGAAGAATGGCAAGCGATTGCCTGAAAAAGATGATCAATTCACCATTACGTCCCAGATTCAAAGCAAAGAAGGCTGGGTCAAACATCCATTGGATGATCAGCTTCGAGCCAATACGCCTAATCAAAAGTTGCGCTCCATCCCTGTTCGCATGATCTTCAATGATCCTGACTTAAACCTACGTGCAGAATACACCTTATTTGACCGTCAGACCGGTCGTCCCGTCTGTGTCGGTAATGGGGAAACCTGCCAGCGTTTAACCAATCAAGGCGTGGAGCAACTTCCCTGTCCATCCCCTGATTTATGTCCATTGGCTCAAGGAGGGAACTGCAAGCCCTACGGGCGTTTGCATGTGAACTTAGATGAATCGGATGAGTTTGGCACCTTCATCTTTAGAACTACGGGCTTTAATAGTATTCGGACTTTGGCTGCACGGTTGAACTATTACCATGCGGCCTCAAATGGCTTGTTGTCATGTCTACCCTTGCAATTGATATTGCGGGGCAAGAGTACGACACAGAGTTATCGTCAGCCAGTGTATTACGTGGATTTAACTTTAAGGGAAGGGATTAGCTTGAATGAAGCCATTATTCAGGCAAAGCAAATTGATGAGCAGAGTAAGCAGGCTGGGTTTTATCAGGAGGCTTTAGACTTTACTGCAAGGAAGGGTTTTGCGAATGGAAGGATGGAGGTCGATATAGAGGAAGGCTTGGAGGTAGTTAAGGAGTTTGATATAGATGAACTTATTGAATCTGAACCCCTGCAAACTAGAACCAAAAAGGAATCTAAATCAGGGCCTAAGTTCCATCAGGGAGAGGGTGTTGTACAAGAGATTCAGAAAAGCTTGCAGCAGAATGTACGGGTTGTAAATTAAAAAAACTTAAAGAGAACAGCGAGTTCTCTTTAATTTATTTATTTTTTTGCTTGTATTAAAAAATAAATAAGATGATTGAACCTAATACCAAACGATACCAAGCAAAAACTTTTAAAGTATGTTTTTCTACAAATTTAACCATGGCTTTTACCACAAGCAAAGCTGCGATGAATGCGGTTACAAAGCCTACGGAAATATTCAATAAATTTTCTGAAGTTAAAACATCAACGTTGCGAAATATGTCATAAGTAGCGGCACCAAGCATTGTTGGTATGGCAAGGAAAAAAGAAAATTCAGTAGCTGCTTTACGTGATAAACCCGCCAACATCCCCCCAATAATGGTTGCACCAGACCGTGAAGTCCCCGGAATCATCGCAAGACATTGAACCAAACCAATAACAATGGCCTGTTTGAATCCAATATTGGTTGCCTCAATGGTTTGGACTTTAAAATTTTTAGCTTCTACAGCAAAAATTAACAGTGCACCAATAATCAGTGCAGATGCAACAACCGAAGGACTGAATAAAACTTGTTTAATAAAATCAACAGCTATAACTCCGATCACTACTGCAGGAATAAATGCAATGAAGACATTTATCGCAAAACGTCTCGCATGGTAATCACCTGATATAAAACCATGTAGTAGATTAATAATTTTTTTACGGTAGAGCCAACAAACGGCTAAGATTGCGCCCAGTTGAATGACAACTTCAAAGACACGGCCTGAGTCTGAATGAAAATCAATTAAATGGCCAAATAAAATTAAATGACCAGTACTGGAAATGGGTAAAAACTCCGTTAAACCTTCTATAAAACCTAAAAATAAGGCTTTAAGTACTGAAATTATATCCATAAATAAAGTGAGTCACAGAATAATAATAACCATCACTTTTAAGATATTTTTCTGCATTTATAAATTCACTGAGCCAAATTTTTACGCTTTCTTTACGCGGCATCCAAAGTTATGGATAGAGACTTTACGGTTTTATTTTTCATACTAGATAGTGGAATATCCCAATGCTTAGGATGAAAAACATGAGTGCGGTCATTCACGCGCATCAGCAGGTACAGCATCAAAAAAATTGCGTTGTACAAAACAATCAAAATATATCTTATTTCAACTTCTTTAAGCAGATTTCAGCTCTGAAACATAGGAGTGAAATGCCATGTTAGAGTTTGCTTTGCTTTTAGCCATCGTCTTTGTTCTGGCTTATCCCTTGGGTAAATACCTCGCAGCAATTATGCACAACCGCGATATGAAAATTGATCCTCTATTCAATTGGATTGAAAAGCCCATTTACGCGGTTTTAGGAATCAATCCCAAACGGGGGATGAATGTCAAAACCTATTCATTCAATTTTGTCATGAGCTGTGCAGTGATCGGTTTGGTGACTTGGACTCTATTTATGGTTCAAGCCAGCCTGCCGTTGAACCCAAACCATGCACCGAATATGTCATGGGATTTGGCGCTGCATACCATGATTTCGTTTCTGACCAATACCAACCAGCAGCACTATTCAGGACAGGCGCAACTGTCATATTTATCGCAAATGGTCGGCATTGTCGGCTTGCAGATCATCACGCCGATGATGGGCCTGGCGATGGTGGTGGCTACAGTTCGAGCACTGTTCTACAAACAATCCAATGCACTTTCTGAAACCGATCAACAGACCAGCTTTAAGCATAAAGTGCAACAAATTAATGTCGGCAACTATTGGGCCGATGTGATTCGTCCGACGTTCCGCTTTCTGATTCCTTTATGCATGGTTTGGTCATTATTGCTCACTAGCCAAGGCGTACCATCGACTTTTCAAGGCGGCCCAGAAGTTCAAGTCATCGACCAAAGCAGCGAATTAACAACGCAAAAAATACCTTTAGGCCCTGTTGCGCCCATGGTAGCAATTAAGCAATTGGGCAGTAATGGTGGTGGCTGGTATGGTCCGAACAGCAGTGTACCTTTGGAAAATCCGACACCATTGTCAAACTTTCTGGAAATGCTTGCGATTTTACTGATCCCTGTTTCGGTGATTTTTATGCTGGGCTTTTTCACCAAACGCGCCAAATTCGCAGGCTTGGTCTTTGCTTCAATGCTGCTGATGTCGATCATTTCTGCGACTAGCGCTATCTGGTCAGAAAGCCTTTCATCGACTTCGACATTGCTTTCCGCCATGGAAGGTAAAGAAGTGCGTTTTGGCGAGGCATCATCTGCTTTGTGGTCAGCGGTCACCACCCAAGTCAATAACGGCTCAGTGGATATGATGCATGATTCATCTGCACCGCTCACAGGTATGGTGCAATTGTCCAATATGCTGATCAATGCCATTTGGGGCGGGATTGGCTGTGGTTTACAGCAATTCATTATTTATCTGTTTTTAGCAGTCTTTATTGCAGGCTTAATGACCGGCCGCACCCCAGAATTGTTTGGCCGCAAAATTGAAGTCGGTGAAATCAAGCTGCTCGCTGTTGTGATTTTGATCCAACCCATCGTCATTCTTGGTTTAACCGCAATAACTGTATTTTTTCCTGAATTGACGGGCAACAGTAATCCGCAATACCATGGCATTTCTCAAGTGCTATACGAATATGTGTCTGCATTTGCCAACAATGGCTCAGGCTTTGAAGGGCTATCAGACAATACCGTGTGGTGGAATGTCACATGCGGTATTGCTTTATTGCTCGGCCGTTTCCCGACATTAATTATTCCTTTAATCATCGCTACACGTTTAGCTGCTAAACGCCAAGCACCTGAAAGCAGCGGCAGTTTAAAAGTCGAAACGCCAACATTCGCACTGACTTTAATTGCCATTGTGGTGATGTTGACCTTATTGCAATTTATGCCAGCCCTGGTCTTGGGGCCAATTGCTGATCATCTGTTATTGGTTCAAGGTTAAGGGTGAGTACAATGAATCATTCAAAACACACTGTTCAAACACAGCAAAACACCATAGCTTCAACCTTATTTCAAGCTGAAGCATGGAAAAATGCCTTTATTAAACTGCTGCCGCAGCATGTGATTAAAAATCCGGTGATGGCCATCGTTTGGCTTGGGACGCTGATTACACTGGTTAGTACAATTCTAGGTCAATCTAGTTTGGTTTTTGGCTTATTGGTGACGTTGATTTTATTTGTGACGGTTCTCTTTGCCAATTATGCCGAAGCGGTTGCTGAAGCCAAAGGCCGCGGACAGGCGTCATCCCTGCGTCAAGCGCGTCAGAATTTGACGGCGCGCCGGATCCATTCTAAAGATGATATGGATGGGGTGCAGATTTCAGCGGCTGAATTGAACATGCATGACTTGATTGAAGTGCGTGCAGGGGAATTGATTCCCGCAGATGGTGAAATAATTCAGGGCTTTGCTACGATCAATGAAGCTGCAGTAACAGGTGAATCTGCGCCGGTACTCCGTGAAGCGGGCACAGATAAATCTGGGGTGATTGGCGGAACCAAAGTCTTAACCGACCGGATCATCGTGCAAGTGACCGCAGAGGCGGGAAATAGCTTTCTCGACCGAATGATTGCTTTAGTCGAAGGCTCAAACCGTCAAAAAACACCGAATGAAATTGCCTTAGGTATTTTACTGACCGTGATGACTGTGACTTTTATCATCGTCGTGGTCAGCCTGCCGTTGATTGGACATTTCCTGCATATTGAAATCAGCCCGATTTTATTGGTGGCGCTATTGGTCTGCTTGATTCCAACCACCATCGGCGGCTTATTGCCAGCTATTGGAATTGCAGGGATGAACAGAGCGCTCAAAGCCAATGTGATTGCCAAATCAGGCAAGGCGGTTGAAGTTGCAGGCGATATAGATGTTTTACTACTCGATAAAACCGGAACTATTACTTACGGTGACCGTCAGGCGACTGCTTTTTATCCCTTAACAGGAGTGACGGAGTCTGAACTTCGCCAAGCGGCGGTACTGACTTCTTTGGCCGATCCAACGCCAGAAGGTAAATCGGTGGTTACTTTGGCCAAAGAGCAAGGTGAAAGAGTGGCCGAGCCTGAACAGGCTGAGTTTATCGCTTTTAATGCGTCCACACGCATTTCAGGCCTTAACTTGGCGGATGGTCATCAAGTGCGTAAAGGCGCTATGGATGCCATTCTTAAATTCGCTTCGCAAAACCTTGAAAATCATGCCGAACTGAAAGCGCGCGTAGAACAAATAGCTTCAAAAGGGGCAACGCCGCTGGTCGTGGCTAAAGATCAGAATTTGTTGGGTGTCATTGAACTATCAGACGTGATTAAGCAAGGCATTAAAGAAAAATTTGCGCGCTTACGTGAAATGGGCATTAAAACTGTGATGGTGACCGGAGATAATCCGCTCACAGCAGCGGCCATCGCAGCAGAGGCTGGTGTGGATGATTATATCGCTGAAGCGAAACCAGAAGATAAACTCACATGCATTCGAACCGAGCAAAACAAAGGACATTTGGTAGCGATGGTCGGTGACGGTACTAATGATGCACCGGCGTTGGCCCAAGCAGATATTGGCTTAGCCATGAACTCGGGAACGCAAGCAGCCAAAGAAGCAGGCAATATGGTGGATTTAGATTCTGATCCAACCAAATTGCTATCTGTGGTTGAAATAGGCAAACAGCAACTGATTACTCGCGGTGCATTAACCACCTTTTCCTTGGCGAATGATGTATCAAAGTATTTTGCAATTTTGCCGGCATTATTCGTCGCGGCAATTCCGCAAATGCATGTGTTAAATGTCATGCAACTAGGCAGTTCTGAAAGTGCCATCCTGTCTGCGCTGATCTTTAATGCGATCATTATTCCTCTGCTGATTCCAATTGCACTGCGCGGTGTGAAATTCAAACCTTCGACATCTACCCAATTATTGCGCCGCAACATGCTGATTTATGGTGTGGGCGGGGTGCTGCTACCGTTTATTGCCATTAAAGCGATTGATCTGCTGATCAGTCCAATCTTGGCCCTATAAATTTTTTGAGGATGACAAAGTGAATATGCAAAATCATCAATTGGCAGACTCATCATGGGGTGAGAAACTGCGCGCTTCGTTTGGAATGACCATCATTGCTCTAGGCTTATGCGGCTTTGTATATAGTGCTGCTGCAACCAGCTTAGGACAAATGCTCTTTCCAAAACAAGCCAACGGCAGCTTGATTGTCGAAAATAATCAAGTGATCGGTTCACGCTTAGTGGCACAGCCTTTTGCCCAAGTTCAATATTTCCATCCGCGTCCATCTGCCGCAAATTATGATCCTATGGCGATGGCCGGAAGCAACATGGCGAGAACCAATCCTGAACTGCAGAAAGCCATAGAGGAACGGCTGAATCGAATCGCAGCGAAGGAACAGATTGAAAAATCTAAAATTCCTGCGGATCTGGTCACCGCTTCAGGCAGCGGCATCGACCCTGAAATTAGCGTGCAATCAGCCATGATTCAAGTGAAGCGGATTGCCCATGCACGGCATATGCCTGAACAGAATATCGAAAAACTGATTCAGTCGCATACGGTTCAGCCGATTTTTGGGATTTTAGGGCAGGCACGTGTCAATGTGCTTGAATTGAATTTGGCTTTGGATCGGGGCAGGAAGTGATATGAATGGCTTGATGATTAAAATATAGTGATTGAAAGCTATTGAATAATCTGAATTAAGTTATATACGATTGTTGGGCGAGGGGATGTTCTATACCTCCGCCCAACGGTGGCATCCATATTGCCCAGCAATAGCCAAGCTGACTTTAGACGCATTTAAATGAATTTAAAAACATCTTTTAAAGCAATAAATAAAGATTACTTCTATGACTGATCCACGAACCAATAAAGCCGATGTTTTGCTGCAACATACACAGCGTTATCAGTCTGGGCGGCTGACGATTTTTTTAGGCGCAGCTCCGGGCGTGGGAAAGACCTTTGCCATGCTGGTTCGTGCGCATGAACTGGCGCTGCAGGGTATTAATATCGTCATTGGCTATGTAGAAACGCATGGCCGTAGAGAAACTGAAAATTTAATTTCTGGTTTAGATATAATTCCGCGCAAGGCTATTGAATATCAAGGGCAGCATCTGGAGGAAATGAATCTAGATGCCGTTTTGGATAAAAAGCCCAGTATTGTTTTGGTGGATGAATTTGCCCACACTAATATGCCCGGCAGCCGTCATGAAAAACGCTGGCAAGACATCAATGAATTATTAGATGCTGGTATTGATGTTTTTACCACCATGAACATTCAGCATTTGGAAAGTTTGAATGATGTGGTATATCAAATCACTGGGATTCGTGTCACTGAAACCGTGCCAGACCGGGTGTTCGAACGGATTAGAGATATCCGCTTAATTGATTTGCCTGTGAATGAGCTGTTGGAGCGCTTAAACCAAGGGAAGGTTTATGTGCCTGAGCAGGCGGAACAGGCCTTACAGCGATTTTTCAACAGCTCCAACTTAACGGCACTGCGTGAACTGGCAATGCAAACCGTTGCCAATTATGTTGATAATGATGTACGCGAAAATTTCGCCATTCAAGGGCTTGCTCAAATCCCCTTAAAAAATCATGTCTTAATTATGATTGATGGCAAAGGGCATTCTGAAGCTTTAGTTCGGACTGGATGCCGTATTGCCGAGCATCGTGCGGCAAAATGGACAGTTGTTGCTTTTTCTCATGATACGCAAATCATGAATAAACAGGAAAACTCGCAAAGCCGTGAAATTGAACGGGCTTTAAACTTAACGCGTCAAATGGGTGGAATGACAGAAGTCCTTCACGGCCAGCAACATGCTAAAACTTTATTTGATTATGTGATGGACCGCGGCATTTCAACCTTGGTTTTAGCACAAGCGGCTCCGCAAAAGTTTTCGCTGAATTTAAGGCTCAATTTGATTGATCAATTACTGCAATACCGGCCCAGTTTTGAACTCAGTATTGTGCCGATTATTGCAGAGAATAAGCATCTGTCCTTTTTCACTCAAAGGGCATTCTTGTCGCTGAGAGAAATACAGTACGTACTAGCCACCACGGTCATCAGCATTGTGATTGCAAGCTTAGGGGAAAAGTATTTAGGGATTGAAGATCTTTCGGTGATTTTTATCACCGCTGTGGTTTTTGTGGCATCAAAAACACGGATGCTGGCTGCAGCTTTTTCAGCCATCCTATTCTTTCTAGCTTATAATTTTTTCTTTATTTCCCCGCAATTTACATTTCAGATTTCTGCACATCAGGGGATTGTCACCGTGATTGCATTTTTGGGCGCGGCTTTAATTTCGAGCCGATTAGCGTCACGTTTGAAAGAGCAGGTGACTGCACTCAAAACGGCGAACAGTTATAACAGCATTATGCAGGATTTAGGGCAGAAGCTGTCCACAGCATTAGATTTGGCACAAATCAAGGAGATTGCTGAACATAGCCTGAGTAAAAATCTCAATGCAGATGTCTGGCTGTATTTCCCAGATACTGCAGCAACTCAAGCATCATCCACTATCATGAGTAATAAAGAAAAAATTTCAGCCGATTGGACATTCAAAAACCATCAACCGTCCGGTCGCTTTACCCAAACCTTGACGGAAAATGAGTGGTGGTTTTTGCCCTTATTGGCTTCCAAGCAATGCTTAGGCGTGGTGGGGTTGAAACTTAAAGATGTGCAAGCAGTAATCAATACGGAGCAAAAACAGCTCGCTGAACTCATGGTAGAGTATCTTGCGCAGGCGATTTTCCGCACCCAGCTGACCAAGGCTTTGGAAATAGCCAATGTGAATTCTGAAACGGAAAAATTGCGCTCGGCATTATTATCATCCGTATCGCACGATTTACGCTCGCCTTTGGCGTCGATGATTGGAGCAGCGGATACTTTGAGCACTTACCGCCATTCCATGAATGAAAATGATCAGGACAGCTTGCTGGAAGCGATTCATTTAGAGGGGGAACGTTTAGACCGCTATATTCAAAACCTACTGGATATGACCCGTTTAGGCCATGAAGGCTTAAGCTTGAAGCGGGACTGGATTGGAGTTGATGAACTGATCGGTTCAGCAATGCGCCGTTTAAACCGTTATATGCCAGATGCATTGGTTGAAGTGCATGCGCCTCAAGAATCTTTGAGTTTATTTGTACATGCCGCCTTGATTGAACAGGCCATTTTTAATGTGCTGGAAAATGCCGCAAAATTTTCACCAGAGAATAAAGCTGTGATGATTGAGGTGCAGCAGGTGAATGAAAATGAGATCGAAATTGCCATAACTGATAAGGGGCAGGGTATCCCGGAAGGTGAGCGGGAACGCATTTTTGACATGTTTTATACCATGCAGCGCGGTGACCGCGGGCAATATGGTACAGGCTTGGGCTTGACGATTGTGAAAGCGATTGTGGGTGCGCATATGGGGAAAATCATGGCATCATCAGGCAAGAACAATCAAGGAACATGTATCCGCATACAGCTTCCTATTCAGCAAATTACTTAAAGCATCTAGCAGCTTTTAGGTGGGAAAATGCCAGAACAGAATGAATCAGCCAGCTCCATGACCAATGTCTTGATTATTGATGATGAAAATCAGATTCGAAAATTCTTGGATATAGCACTCAGAGCGCAAGGCTATAAAACCCTTTTGGCTGAAAATGGCCAAAAGGGTTTGGAACTCCTAGCTTTGCAAGGCGCAGATTTAGTGATCCTCGATTTGGGTTTGCCAGATTTGGATGGTTATGAGGTTTTGTCTGAGCTTCGCACATGGTCGCACGTTCCAGTGATAGTGCTGTCTGTGCGGGCAAATGAAGAAGAAAAAGTGAAGCTTCTGGATGCTGGCGCAAATGATTATGTGACCAAGCCGTTTAGTGTTCAGGAGCTGATGGCGCGCATTCGTGTACTGCTTAGGCAGCATCAGCATAGTACTGTTGATACGGCAATTTTTGATGATGGCGTATTAAAAATCGATTTTTCCAAACGGCAGGTTTTTTTAAATCAACAATTGCTCTCCTTAACACGCAAAGAATATCAGCTGCTGAATTTATTGGCGAAAAATAAAGGCCAATTGATTACCCAGCCGCAAATACTGAAAGAGCTGTGGGGGCCAACGCACCAAGAAGATACGCATTATTTAAGGATTCTGGTTGCTAAATTAAGAGTGAAGTTAAATGATAATGCTGTGCAGCCTAAATATATTATTACTGAACCGGGAGTGGGTTTGCGATTTTTGAAGATTTATTAATATTAAATATGCCATTTATTTTACATGAGTAATTAGACCTCTTTCATAAATCATTTTTTGCTCAGTTCCAAGTTGTAGATTCCAGCGATTAAATTGAATCTCAAATCAAGCCTTTTACCTCTATTTCGATAACGCTCAGCAAGGATTTTGAAGGTTTTCAGGTTGCCAAATACATGCTCAATTCCGATTCTTCTTTTATTGATTTCTTGATTATAGATTTTCAATTCAGGATCCAATTTACAGTGTCTTTTGGCTTTTAATGGCAACAGGCTATTCGGATACAACACATAAATCCCCTGATAGCCTTTATCTGCAAGGATAAAAGCCCCAAAAGGAATCTGGTTTAAATTGCGTTTGAACAACTCGAAATCATGCACTGCACCGCGACTGGTACATAAACTCAGAATTTTCTGAGTTTTGTAGTGAATCATGGCCTGTACTTTAAAGGTATGGGTCTTTTTCTTGCCGCTATAGCTTTTCTTCTGTTTTTTTAGGCCTTTGGATTGGAATTTCCGTGGCATCCACGATCACAACATTCCAGTCGATGCCTTCGCCCTCGGGTAAATCTTTGGGTAAATTAAACAGATTGGACCGAATCAGGCAGTCTTCAACATGACGGACAATTCTTGAGGCTGTGGGCTCTGAAACCCCGTAACTCGTTGCAACGTGAAATAAGGTTCGGTATTCCCGCCAATAGCTCAGACACAGCAGAACCTGATCCTCCAGACTTAACTTGGGCGGTCTGCCTTTGGCAGAGACATGCTTCTGCAATTGCTCAACCATCAAATAGAAAGTTGACCATGAGATGCCTGTGTATCGCTTGAACTGAGGATCAGAAAGCTTGTTTGAATCGATGTATTTCATCCGCAGATTATGCACGAATGCTAAGAAATCCGGAGTGCAAATATTAACCAAAAAGAAGATCGTTTTTTGATTTATGAAAGAGATCGTTTTTTGATTTATGAAAGAGATGGCAGAGTAAAACTTGAAGTGCGACATAAACCACCTAATTAATTTAAAGGGTTTATGGAGTATATAAAATTGTCATACCATCATCTTAACTTTGAAGATCGTACTGCATTAATGCTTGAGTCAAGAAAAGAAGGCTTTTCAGCCAGAAAATTTGCTGAACTCATTAAAAGACATCCTAGTACGATCTATCGTGAGCTTAAAAGAAATAGCATCAATGACGTTTATCAAGCTCAATATGCTTCTGATAACACCTTCGCTAGACGTAGACGTGGTCACAGAAAACTCAAAATCGATTCAATCCTCTGGAAATTTATTGTTGAAGCGATCCGTTGTTTATGGTCTCCTCAGCAAATAGCAAAGCGTTTAAAGACATTTCCTGATTTGGATCAAACAATGAATGTAAGCCATACAACGATTTATTCAACGATACGAGCATTACCAAAGGGTGAGTTGAAAAAAGACTTATTATCCTGTCTGCGTCATGAAAATAAAAAGCGAAAAGCTAACGGTGAACCTAAAAAAGATTCTATATTACAGGATATTAAAACTATTCATGAGCGCCCAGCCGAAGTTCAAGAAAGAAAAATACCGGGTCATTGGGAAGCTGATTTAATTAAAGGTAAAGACAATAAAAGTTCGATAGCAACACTTATTGAACGAAATACACGGCTCTGTATCTTGGCAACATTACCTGATGCAAAGGCAGAATCAGTGCGCAAGGCTTTAACTGAAGCTCTGAAATATTTACCTGCAGAACTGCGTAAAACGTTGACCTATGACCGTGGACGCGAGATGGCAGAACATAAAATACTTGAAGAAGATTTAGGCATAGATGTATATTTCTGTGACCCACATTCACCCTGGCAAAAAGGCACATGCGAAAATATGAATGGTTTAATTAGGCAATATTTACCTAAAGGGATTGATTTAAATCAGGCAGATCAGCATTATTTAAATCAAGTTGCCATGTCACTGAATACTCGTCCTAGAAAAGCGTTAGATTGGCTTACACCATTAGAGAAATTTGCTCAGCTTGTTGATTATCATAAGACTTTTCAAACTGTCGCACCTCATGTTTGAATTCGCCGATCTATTGTTATTTTTATGTTTTAACTTATTTTAAATTGGCTTTTTCGTGGTTTTAATAGTTTAAAAAATAATCATATTAGTTGGGTGCTTTTTTACGGTTTATTTACGTTACATTCGGTAGAACTTGTTTTATTTTGATCATTGTTAATATTTAACAGGACAAAATAATGAGTAATTTACTCATGGCTAGACATAATATAGCTGACGAAGAAGCGGTCCCTGAATCCATGCCATCTGCGCGTCAATGCTGCGATATTGAAGATATTCTATTTTCAGAAGAAATCGAAAACTATCTGCAGCACTATCCCAATACCCGTCATGTTGAGATTTGCCTGCACGATCTGAATGGTCATGTCCGCGGCAAGCGCATAGATATTGTCGGTCTAAAAAATATTGCACAAGGCTGTTATTTCCCAATGTCTATTTATGCCATGAGTCTTGATGGAGAAGTGATTGAAGAATCGGGTTTAGGAAAATCGATCGGTGAGCCGGATTATTTATGTAAACCTATATTGGGAAGCCTGCAGCCCTGCGCTTTAAATCCAGAGTCCAATGCACAGTTATTCCTAACCATGAAAGATGACAATCATCAAGATTGCGAAGTTGAACCGCGCAATATTTTAAAAAAAAGTTTAAGAGCGCTGCATGATCAAAACTTTTATCCTTGCATGGCCGCAGAATTGGAGTTTTATTTATTTGACAGCAATGAAAAATCTGGCTCCAATCAGATTTATTTAAATCAATGTTTTGATGTGAATGCGCAAGATAAATATCAAGACGTTCTGGATGAAATTGAACGGATTGCCCTTTTGCAGGGGATTCAGATTACAGGCTTAGTCTCGGAATCATCTTCCGGACAATACGAAATTAATATTCAGCATAGCGGTGATATTTTGAAGCTATGCGATCAGATCATGATGCTAAAGCGCACCATTAAGCAAGTCGCTGTAGAACATGGGTTACATGCAAGCTTTTTGGCTAAGCCTGATCTGAATAAAGCGGGCAGCGGCATGCACTTTCACATGAGTTTGTTAAATCAAGACCAGCAGAATATTTTCAGCATGAAGCAGAATCCTTTACCGTCACGGCAATTATTAAAGGCGATCAGCGGGCTGATAGTCTTGCTGCCGCCGTCCATGGCCGTGCTTGCCCCGAATGTAAACTCATTCCGCCGGTTTAAAGCTGGAAACCATGTGCCCTTAGAAGCTAATTGGGGCGTGAATAACCGCAATGTGGCCATTCGCATACCATGTTCGGACAATGAAAATCAACGCTTGGAATATCGTGTTGCAGGTGCGGATTGCAATCCTTATTTAACTGCAGCCCTGATTTTGATCGGCACACTGCATGGGTTGACACAGAATCTGGAAATTCCACAGCAAGCCACTCAGATAAAAAATAAACATCAGCCGCACTTTTTAAGTACGAATCAGCTGGATGCTTTAACATTTTTTCACCGGAATACTGTTTTGCAAAAATATCTCGGCAAAAGATTTATGGAATTATGGTGTGCAGTTAAACGTGCTGAGCATCAGTATATGTACAGCCAAATTACTTTGATCGAACAACATTGGGATATTTAACTGCTTAAAAATGTATAACACGATAAATAATGAAGATGATGCTAGAAATCAGAAGCTCAATGAAGAATTATATTTGAAGTATAGTTTACAGGAAATTGATTCTGACATTTTAGTAAAGAAATACCAGTATGCGTCAAAAAGTATGAAAAAAATAATTCATACTATTTTTAAAGAAAGAGGTTTTAATCGAAGTGAGATAGATCATATATTGAAATCACTCAAGTAAAATAATTATGCCAATAGTATTGCTGATACTATTGGCATTTAACTTTTAAAAAGATTTAGTCAGGGTGAATACTGCTTCAGTTTTTACCCCTTTTTTATTTTGACTTGTAAAGTCTTTGGTTTTTAAATTACTACCAACCGCTGCTAATTCTGCATTTATTCCCATTGGCTTATAGCGGTAAGTTGCACCAATTTTCCAATCAAAAAAATGGTCTTTTGCTTCAGAACCATAGATGTCCTGATTTGCTTTGGAATAACCTAAGCTAACATTTGTGCCAAAATTAGTTTGAGCAATCGGTGTAGCATATAAGACATTAAAATACCAATTTGAGATATCTTTACCTATACTGTCACTGGCAGCTTTGCCGCCATAGTTATAGGTATAGCTTATGCTTGGTGTAAAGCTATCGTTCTGATGCAGCAACGCATTAAAGATCATTTTGAAATAGTATTCATTATAATTTAAATCGCTGTTGCCGATGTAATTGTAGCGCAGCATGCCAAGATCAACTGCAGGATGGATTGAACCTAGCGCGATTGGCGTTGTATAGCCGATCTGGGGATCCAGTTCTAAATTTACTTCGTCATCAAAATCAACATTCGATGCAAATGCAGCAAGATAAAATCCTGAAGCATGGCTTAAAACAAAGTTTCCCTGCAAGGCCGGATCATTCTGGGTTTGCGTTTGGCCGCGCCAGCGGTAGTCGCTGGCCAATGATACATTACCTGAAAAGCTTAAAGCGGGAGAGCTTTCATCTCCAGTAGCAAAAGCATAACTTGAATAGAGCGGTATAAGGCTAAAAAGTAGATGGTATAATTTTTTCATAACACTTTAAATTAGTAGTCATTGAAGTAATGTATGTTATGGTTTAATTTATTGATATATAATAAAATTATCGTAAATTTTGCGTAAAATAAGTATAAAATTTAAGATGAATATTTTTTAAAGTAATAAAAATCAGTATTCATATTGTCTAAAAGACGTTTGCATATGAACTTTAATAAGCTAGATGAATTTGACCCCTTTGTTTTTAGAACTACAGGCTTTAACAGTATTCGGACTTTGGCTGCACGGCTGAGTTATTACCATATGGCATTAAATAGTTTGCTGTCTTGCTTACCATTGCAACTCACTTTAAGAGGGAAAAGCACCACACAAAGCTATCGTCAACCGGTGTATTACGTGGATCTGACTTTAAGAGATGGGATTAGCTTGAATGAGGCGATTATTCAGGCGAAGCAAATTGATGAACAGAGCAAGCAGGCGGGGTTTTATCAGGAAGCTTTAGACTTTACCGCAAGGAAGGGTTTTGCCAATGCACGGTTTGAAACGGATATAGAGGAAGGGTTAGAGGTGCTGGAGGAATACTACCCTGAACAAGAACAAAACCGTACGGTGGAGCAACAAGCTTCGCATGAAGGGTTTGTGCAGGATATTCAGCAGGGGTTGCAGCAATCAGTCAGACCCGTCAACTAATCGGTTGGTTGGAAAAGAGCAGCTTTCTAGGTTGCTCTTTTTTACGACAGTATTAGTCGTGGGAGTCGTCAAAGTACTATTTTAGCTATAGTTATCCCGTTAAAATAACAAGACTTAATTAATCTCTATTTTTTTTGTTAAGTGCATGACTTTTAATAGGTCGCAGATATGCTAACTTAGCAACATTGTTTAACATTAAGTATAAAACCAAAGCGGTTGATCTTGGATTGAGGAAATAAAATGCATTCATTGGAACAAAAATTTCTAAATGACTTAGATGACAAGCTTTGGAAAGCCGCCGATAAATTACGCAGCAGTCTAGATGCAGCCAACTATAAGCATATTGTTCTCGGGCTGATTTTCTTAAAGTACGTTTCAGATGCTTTTGATGAACGGCAATCTGAACTCAAAGAATTGTTTGCACAAAAAGACGACCACAACATCTATTACATGCCGCGTGATCAGTACGACAGCGAAGAAGAATACCAACAGGCTATTGCTGATGAACTAGAAATACTGGATTACTACCAAGAAAAAAACGTATTTTGGGTGCCAAAAGCAGCACGTTGGTTAAGTATCCGTAATGCAGCAGCACAAGCGATTGGCTCTATCATTTGGCAGGATGAACAAGGGCAAGATGTCAAACTACGCTCTGTATCCTGGCTGATTGACAATGCCTTTGATGAAATTGAAAAAGCCAATCCAAAACTAAAAGGTATTCTGAATCGTATTGGACAGTACCAACTGGACAATGATAAGTTGCTTGATCTGATCAATACTTTTTCTGACACCAGTTTTACTAATCCAGAATATAACGGTGAGCAACTCAGTCTGCACAGTAAAGATATCCTCGGGCACGTCTACGAATACTTTTTGGGACAGTTTGCCTTGGCTGAAGGCAAGCAAGGTGGGCAGTACTACACACCTAAAAGTATTGTTACCTTAATTGTTGAAATGTTGCAGCCTTATAAAGGGCGAGTGTATGACCCTGCAATGGGTTCAGGTGGATTCTTTGTATCCAGTGAAAAATTTATTGAACAACATGCTCAGGAAAAGCATTACAAAGCCTCCGAACAGAAAAAGCATATTTCTATCTATGGTCAGGAGAGCAACCCGACCACATGGAAACTGGCAGCCATGAACATGGCGATTCGCGGGATTGATTTCAATTTTGGTAAAAAGAATGCTGACAGCTTTTTAGATGATCAGCATCCAGACTTGCGTGCTGACTTTGTGATGGCCAACCCGCCTTTTAACATCAAGGATTGGTGGCATGCTTCTTTAGAAAGTGATGTGCGCTGGAAATACGGCACACCGCCACAAGGCAATGCTAACTTTGCTTGGATGCAGCACATGCTGCACCATTTGTCACCTACAGGCAGTATGGCATTGTTGCTTGCCAATGGTTCGATGAGTTCCAATACCAATAATGAAGGTGAGATCCGTAAGAACCTGATTGAAGCCGATCTGGTGGAATGTATTGTCGCATTACCAGGACAACTATTTACCAACACGCAAATTCCGGCCTGTATTTGGTTCCTAACCAAGGACAAAAAGAATGGCTTGTCTTTAGATAAAAAGAAAGCCAACCGTGAAGGCAAGACTCTGTTCATCGATGCCCGTAATTTGGGCTATATGAAAGATCGCGTACTGCGTGACTTTACCGATGCTGATATTGCCAAAATCACCCAGACCTTGCACGCATGGCAGCAGGGAGAGAACTTTGAGGGTGAAAAGTATCAGGATGAAAAAGGTTTCTGCTTCTCTGCTGAGTTAAAAGATATTCAGAAGCACGACTATGTACTGACTCCGGGACGTTATGTCGGTGCAGTAGAACAGGAAGATGATGGCGAGCCATTCGCTGAGAAAATGCTACGTTTGACTACCCAACTGAAAGAGCAATTTGCTGAAAGTACTGTCTTGGAAAGTGAGATTAGAAAGAACCTAAAGGGCTTGGGCTATGAGTTCTGATCATTCTTTATTGCTGGAAATTCAGAAGGGCGAAAGTCAAACCCTGGAATTTAAAGAGCAGTTACCTAAAGGGCAACAGGTGGCAAAGACCCTGATTGCTTTTGCCAATACCAGTGGTGGTAAATTGGTGGTTGGTGTGAGTGATGATCGCCAGCTCATAGGTATCCAAGGAGATATTTTTGAGTTGCAAGATCAGATCACTTCGATGATCAATGAGCTGTGTGCGCCAAATATCCTGCCGTATATTTATATCGAGAATATCCAAGGCATTGAGTTGCTGGTGATTGAAGTCAGTCGTGGTTCATTATTGCCTTATTATCTCAAGCCGCAAGGCAAGGCACAGGGAACTTATATCCGTTTGGGTGCAAGTAATCGTGTGGCATCGCCTGAGTATATTCAGCAACTTGAATTGCAACGTCTGAACCAGACTTTTGATGAGCAGCCGAATCCACAATACAGTTTAGATGACATTGATTTACAGCCTTTAAAGCAAGCCTTTGCTGAGGTGGGTAAAGAGTTGTCTTTGCAGAAAATGCGGAATCTCAAATTGATCATTCAGCAGAATGGACAGGATTATCCTAGTCATGGGTTACTCATTTTGTTGGGGCTTTATGAGCAGGTTGAAATCAAATGTAGCCGCTTTAAAGGCACGACCATGACAGTATTTTTGGATAAAAAAGAATACCGTGGCGACTTATTTAGTCAGTTGAAGCAAACAGAGCAATTCATCAAGAATCATCTGCATCTACGTGCTGAAATTTTAGGGTTACAACGTACAGAAAGTTATGAAATCCCCATTCCTGCTATTCGTGAAGCCTTGGTGAATGCAGTGTTACATCGTGACTATAGCAATGCAGGGCGTGATATTAAGGTTGGCATCTATGATGACATCCTGAATATTGTATCCCCGGGTGGCTTGCCCAATGGTCTGACTGAAGAGGATTTAGCGCAAGGTCGTTCCGAGATCCGTAATCGTGTCTTGGCGCGGGTATTTAAAGAACTGGGTTATATCGAGCAGTGGGGTAGTGGGATTGCCCGTATTAAAGATCTATGTTTGCAGGCAGGCAATGTCGAACCTCAACTGAAAGCACAAGGCGATTTTGTCGATTGGGAGTTTTACCGTCCTTCGATTGAGCAATTAGGTGGCTCAATAGGTGGCTCAATAGGTAGCTCAATCCAAGAAACTATGCTGACAGATCGTCAAAAAGAGATTTTAGTTTTAATTCAACAGAACCCGAAAATTTCCTATCGTGCTATGGCGGAGCAGCTCAGTATTAATGAGTCAGCAGTAAAGAAGCATCTGAATCATTTAAAAGATGCGGGTTGGCTTGAGCGTGTGGGTGGGACTCGGGGCTATTGGGCGATTAAGAAAGAGTTTGGGGGTGTGGTGTGAGTTTTACATCGAGAATTAAAATCGAAGATTTGATTAATAATGGTTCTATTCTTGTCCATAAAGATGGAAATCATGGAGCAAAATATCCAAGAACTGAAGAATTTGGTGAGTTGGGAGTGCCCTTTCTTACTGCTAAGTTATTAGATAATTCAGGAAATATTGATTTATTAAAGGCACCCCGTCTAGCTAAAGAAAAAGCGCAAAAATTTACATTTGGGTTTGTTCAGTCGGAAGATGTGTTGCTATCACATAATGCAACTGTTGGAAGAGTGGCTGTTATGCCACAAGTTGATGAACCTATTCTAATTGGCACGTCTTTAACCCATTTCCGGCTTGATAAATCTAAAATTTTACCTACATATTTAGCTGCTTATTTTTCAGGGAAGGATTTTCAGGATCAACTCGCGGCAGTAATGAGTCAAACTACGAGAAACCAAGTTCCAATCACTTCTCAGCGTAAACTTTATATTGAGCTGCCATCAATAGAGATACAAGCAGAGATAGTTAAATATATAGACTCAATTGATAATAAAATTAGACTAAATAACAAAATCAATCAAACCCTAGAATCTATCGCCCAAGCCATTTTTAAAAGTTGGTTTATCGACTTTGATCCTGTGCGTGCCAAAATTGCAGCAAAACAAGAAGGAAAAGACGCTGAGCTTGCTGCCATGTGTGTTATTAGCGGTAAAAGCGAAGAAGAGCTTAAGCAAATGGCTGAAGATGATTTTGCTGAGCTACAAGCGACTGCTGCACTGTTTCCTGATGAGTTGGTGGAGAGTGAGTTAGGGGAAGTGCCGAAGGGGTGGGATGCAATAGCTTTAGGAAATTTTCTTGAAATTAAACGAGGTGGCTCCCCTAGACCAATTCAAAACTTTATGGCGCCTACAGGATATCCATGGGTTAAGATTGCTGATGCAACAGCTGATCCTTCGCCTTTTTTATTTAAAACAAAAGAATTTATTATAAAAGAAGGGCTGAGAAAAACTGTTTATCTCAAAAAAGGTTCGTTAATATTAACAAATAGTGCAACACCCGGATTACCTAAGTTTTTAGAATTAGATGCATGTATTCATGATGGATGGTTATATTTTCCTCAAAAAAAACATTTTTCAGATAATTACTTATATTTCTTATTCTTAAAATTAAGAACTCAACTAGTTGCTCAGGGTAATGGTAGTGTTTTTACAAACTTAAAAACAGATATTTTGCGTAATCAAGTTGTTTTAGTACCAACTAAAGAGGTTATTGAAAAATTTGATCTTCAAGTTGGCAAGATATTAGAAATGATGAAAACTCAGTGTATTCAATCCAGTAACTTATCTGATTTGAGAGATACCCTATTACCAAAACTATTGTCGGATAAGGTTAGTGTATTGGGTTTTCAGGGTGAGGTGGCTTGAACATGAGTGTTTTTAATATTTATTGTGATGAAAGCTGTCATCTTGAAAATGATGACTTTTCTGCAATGGTACTTGGTGCAGTATGGTGCCCAGATTCACATCATAAGTATTTAGCAAGAAAAGTTAAGCAACTCAAAAAAGAGTTTGAGATCTCTGCAAATAATGAAATTAAATGGACGAAAGTTTCTAAAAGCAAACTCCCATTTTATAAAGCACTCTTAGATTTATTTTTTGATGAACCTCTTCTTTATTTTAGAGGCGTTGTGATTCCAGATAAAAGTAAATTAAATCATGCAAACTTTATGCAGAGTCACGATGATTTTTATTATAAGCAATGGTACTTACTGCTGAATCGTTTAATTGCGCCAAATCATAATTACAAAATCTATTTAGATATCAAAGATACTAAGGGACAAGAGAAAGTAACAAAGTTGCGTGAGGTTTTATGCAATGCGAATTATGATTTCGATCGCACTATTATCCATTCAATAGATTTGGTGCAATCACATGATGTTTTGTTGCTACAGCTAGCAGACTTGTTTATAGGTGCCTTATCGTATTTGCATAGAGGGCTAAAGACGAGTGAAGCGAAGCTTGAACTCATTCATTATTTACAAAATCGTTCACAGTTGAGCTTGCAGATAAGCACATTGCTTAAAGCGGAAAAGTTTAATTTGTTTATATGGAGTCCTCAATATTGAATACTCCTCCTGAACTGATTGCTTTTGCGGGATTTGATAGCTGGAATGACTATGAAAATGAAATCTATGCTGTTTATTTAGAAACAGTCGTCAATGCCAACTTATTATTTTTAAATACACCCGTAAAAGTCAGATTTCGTCCGACAACAAAAGATAAAGCTTTTGGCTTTTGGCATTTGATTTCTGAAGCTGCAGATCAAAATAATAAAAATGAAGAGGACAGACTTCCAGATCTAAAGCGTTGTGAGAGAATTCGGTGGGTGGCTTGGTGTATAACGAATGCACATCAAGCAGGTTTTCTATATTGGGAAAATCAGCGCGGTAGAGAAACACATGTTGTTATTTGGGCGGAACATCTGGATTTTGTTGTTATTTTAGCTAAGCGTAAAACAGATTTAGATGAAAAATATTATTTATTGAAAACAGCGTATTGCCTAAGAGAGCATACAAAACGGAAACTTAGAAAAGAATATGAAAGTTTTCATACCCCTAAAAAAGGCTAAAGCCCCGATATATTGCTATATAAGGACTTCGTATACTCCTTCTACACTAGGTAGATGAGCTAGGCACATTATAAGTAAACTGATATAGGGTCGCAATAGCAGTTACAAAAGATAATGTCTATATAAATAGTAATTAGAGACCAGAATTTAAAGTTTAAATGAATAGGGGGAATCCATGAACGAAACACAACTCGAAAATCTCTGCCTCGACTGGTTCACCGAAAATGGCTGGGGAGTCGTTCATGGTATTGATATTGCGCCCGACAGCAGTAATCCTTTACGCAAAGACTATAAACAAGTCTTAATTGAATCAGACCTACATGCTGCATTTGAACGATTAAATCCACACTTGCCTATGAGTTGTTTTGAGCAGGTTTCGCAAAAACTGAGCAAGCCTGAAAGTTTGGACTTAGTCATTAATAACCGTACTTTCCACCGTATGTTATTGGAAGGTGTACCTGTCACCTATAAGAAACAGGACGATTGGGTGCATGACCATGCCTTCTTGGTAGATTTTAATCATGTAGCAAACAATCGCTTTGTGGCGATAAATCAATTTACTATTCTAGGCACCAAACAACCTAGACGCCCTGACATCATCTGCTTTATCAACGGTATTCCTTTTGCTGTGTTGGAACTAAAAAGCCCAACTGATGAAAACGCGGATATTTGGGATGCCTTTAACCAGCTGCAAACCTATAAAGAAGAAATCTCCGATCTGTTTGTCTTTAATGAAGCTTTGGTAGTCAGTGATGGCATAACAGCTCGTGTCGGTTCACTAACGGCGAATCAGGAACGCTTTTTACCGTGGCGTACCATCAAGAATGAAGATGATAAACCCGCTTTAGAATGGGAGTTAGAGACAGTTATTCGAGGCTTCTTTGACCAAGAATTGTTTCTGGATTACGTTCGATTTTTTGTGTTATTTGAAACAGATGGCGAAAAGACCATTAAGAAAATTGCAGGCTACCATCAGTTCCATGCAGTCAGGGAAGCAGTCCAAGCCACCATTGCAGCAGCCAATCCGAATGGGGATAAGAAAGCAGGCGTTGTATGGCATACCCAAGGCTCGGGTAAAAGTATTTCCATGTGTTGCTATGCAGGCAAGCTGTTACAGCAGCCTGCCATGCACAACCCAACCTTGTTAATCGTGACTGACCGTAATGACTTGGATGGGCAGCTTTTTGAAACCTTTAGCAATGCTCAAGATTTATTAAAACAAACGCCAGTACAAGCCAATAACCGTGATGAGCTGAGAAAGTTTTTAGCTGAGCGTGAGTCTGGCGGGATTATTTTTACCACGGTACAAAAGTTTGCATTACTGGAAGGTGAGAGTGAGCATCCATTACTGAATGGACGCCACAATATCGTGGTGATGTCGGATGAGGCACATCGTAGCCAATATGGTCTGAAAGCAAAACTAAGTAACGATGGTACGTACAAGTTTGGCTATGCCAAGCATATGCGTGATGCTTTAAAGAATGCTGCTTTTATTGGCTTTACTGGAACCCCGATTTCGAGTGAAGATAAAGACACCCGAGCTGTCTTTGGCGACTATGTTTCCATTTATGACATTCAGGATGCCGTCGATGATGGTGCAACCGTCCCAATCTACTACGAGTCACGCTTGGCAAAGCTAGATATTAATCAGGCTGAAATCGAAGAGTTATCTGATCAAGTCGATGATGTGGTGGAAGATGAGGAAGATGTTGGTAACCGAGAAAAGACCAAAAGTGAGTGGAGCCGACTAGAAAAGCTGGTGGGTGCCACACCACGGCTGAAACAGATTGCTGCGGATTTAGTCGCACACTTTGAAGCCCGTACCGAAGCCACGGCGGGTAAAGGCATGATTGTGACCATGAGCCGCGAAATCTGTGTCCACCTTTACAATGAGATTATTGCCTTACGTCCAGATTGGCACGACCCTGATCCTGAAAAAGGCAAAATCAAAATTGTGATGACAGGTTCAGCTTCAGATAAACCATTGTTACAGCCACACATTTATAACAAGCAAGTCAAAAAACGTCTTGAGAAACGCTTTAAAGATGTGAATGATCCTTTGCAGGTAGTGATCGTGCGCGATATGTGGCTTACAGGTTTTGATGCACCATGCACGCACACCATGTATATCGATAAGCCAATGAAAGGCCATAACCTCATGCAGGCAATTGCACGCGTGAACCGGGTATTCAAAGATAAGCAGGGTGGACTAGTTGTTGACTATATCGGCATTGCCAATGAATTGAAGCAAGCCTTAAAAACCTATACCGATGCCAAAGGGAAAGGTGAGCCGACTTTACGTGCAGAAGAAGCCTATGCAGTGCTTGCTGAAAAGATGGATGCAATACGAGGAATGTTCGCCAAAACCAACGAGCAGGCAGGTATGGATTTGGGTGCTTATGAAACTCAGGCACACCGACTGATTATCCCCGCAGCTAACTATGTGCTGAGCTTAAAGGATGGTAAAAAGCGTTTTCTTGATTTAGTTCTGGCAATCAATAAAGCCTTCTCTTTATGCAGCACCTTGGATGAAGCGAAGAAGCTGCACAAAGAAATTGCCTTTTACTCAGCCATTAAAGCAGTCATTAGCAAGCATACCTCTGTAGATCGTAAACTGTCGCAAGCGGAAAAGGACAGTACGCTAAAACAGATTCTGGACAATGCTGTCATTGCTGATGGCGTAACAGATGTCTTTGCAATGTGTGGTTTGGATAAACCCAACATTGGCTTGCTTTCAGATGAGTTCTTGGAAGATGTACGGCAGATGCCATACCGTAACTTGGCAGTTGAACTGTTGGAAAAGTTACTCAATGACGGCATTAAGGCAAAGACACGAAACAATGTGGTACAGGAAAAACGCTTCTCTGACCGTTTGCAGGAAACCTTGAGGAAATACAATAACCGAGCGATTGAAACTTCTCAGGTCATTGAAGAACTTATTCAAATGGCAAAAGAGTTTCAGGCCGAAATGCAGCGTGAAGCTGCACTTGGTTTGAATCCTGATGAAATCGCTTTCTACGATGCCTTGGCGAATAATGAAAGTGCGGTCAGAGAGCTTGGAGACGATACGCTGAAACAGATCGCACGAGAGATTACAGAGAAGCTACGGAAATCAACGACGGTCGATTGGCAGGTTCGGGATAGTGTGCGTGCTCAGCTGAAAATATTAGTACGTCGTACTTTGCAGCGTTGGAAGTATCCACCTGATAAAGCAGCTGAAGCGATTGAGTTAGTGATGAAGCAGGCTGAGCAGTTGTCGAATGCTTGGACGAGTGGATAAGTCAAATTCAATCAATATTAGACTTGTAAATGATCCAAAACTCCATACATATTTTTTAAATGAATTATAAGGACAAAATATTTTTTATCCTTATAATTCATTGTCTTTAGTGAGGAAATAATACTAAAATAGCAATTTGATTAAATGAAATATAACACTTTTTTGTAAAATCGAAATTTTAATGAAAATTAAAATATTAAATTAAGGGGTAGCACCAGAATGAAAGGTACATTATTAGATTTTAGTATTCAAACAAATGAAGGGATTATTACTGGTCAAGATAATAATCGATATAAGTTTACAGGTGCTGAGTGGAAAGAAAATGTTTCCCCAAGCCGCGGACAGCAAGTCGATTTTGAAGTCAGTGAGTCTGGTCAGGCTGTTGGTATTTATCTTGAGTATCCAGCTCAAGCTCTAGCAAAAAAACAAATTTCTGCATCAACAGGCACAGCTGTAGAATTAAAAGATGAAGCAAATTATAACCTTCTCGACTGGTCAATGAAATGTATGCGGAAGTATGTCGATTTTTCTGGGCGTGCAAGACGTAAAGAGTATTGGTATTTCTACCTATTCCAGATTATTGTCGGATTCGGTCTAGGGATAATTGCTGCCATACTTGACTTAAGTGATGATGGGTTGAATGGTATTATGGCTTTGATGTATTTAGTCTTTTTACTACCGAACTTATCTGTTCTTGCACGCCGACTGCATGACGTGAATCGTTCTGGATGGTGGATGCTTATTTCATTGACAATTATTGGACTTATTCCTCTATTTATTTGGTTGGTTTCAGAAACAAAGCAAGAATCAAACCAATGGGGACAACCTGCAAAATAATTGAGCTAAGGGCTTTCTGCTAGTTTGTGGGAAGCCTTATTTTCTGTTCAAATTATGCTGCATCAAGTGAATGCTATACAATAAATTATGATTATCACCTTGGCACGTAATTGAGATAAGCATTGCTTTTTAAGTATTCGTAGACTTTGAGGATGCTGTGTTTTAATCTCAAGCATATTTTATTAACTTTTTTAGCTTTGACTGCCTGTTAAATTATCAGAATAAATAATAATGACTGGATATTTTACACCAAATTTACGCCACTAAAATTCAAAAATACTATAAATAATTGTTTTTAAAGGGTAAAATTTATCATGATGTCCAATCCATCATCGGCGCAACACTGATTCGTGGTTGAAGTTTATTTTCAATGGTGGTCAGATCAGTCATTCAAAATCACGCCTTAACGAAATGGAAGAAAGAAGAAGCAATCCATGCAATCACTCAGCTATTGGTTTTTGGCTAAAACCGGATCGGCTGACGTCGCAAAAAGAGGGCGTAATACTAGCATAAAATCAGAAAAACCACCCGGCGAACTTGAGCTAGCCCGGTAAATCCAGGGAATGAAAAAAGAAATAAAATTGGAATTCCCAGTCAAGTTGGAATGGTATATTTTGATAGGAGAAAGATGAAGATAAAAATTTTAGAAATAAGGAGAATAATCATGTTGTTATTGGAGGAAATTTATAAAAGCCATAAAGCACAAAATTCGGCACATTTTAATTTAAGAATTCATCGGGGCTTAGGCTGGTTTAAAAAATCGCTAGACTTGGATCAGGATCTGGATTTTAAGTTTATCAGCCTGTGGATCAGCTTTCAGGCGATTTATGCAGATGAGAGTGATCTAGTTCAAGATCAAAGCAAGCTGCAGCAGTTTCTGGAAACACTCTGCCAAAAGGATCTGGATCAGAAAATTAATCATATTCTCTGGGAAAAATACAGCCAGCCGATCTGCTCACTCTTGGCCAATCCCTATGTGGAACAAAGCTTTTGGGATTATCGTCATCAGAAAATTAGTCTGGAAAGCTGTCAAGCTGATCTGGAAGTACAGAAACAGAATATAGAGAATGCTTTAAAAGAACGAAATTCTGTTGAAATTTTAGCTGGAATATTTCAGCGTTTATCTACCTTGCACCATCAGATAATGCAGGGTGGCGCCACGTATCACAGCTCGCTGAATTATAAATCATTAGAGGAGAGCTGCCGAATTCTGGCAGCCTTATTGCCGGTTTTTATCTGTATTTTATTAGAAAACTCACAAACTCTTGATCTGAATAAGCCTTATTATCCGGCGGCGCAAGTCAGCTAGATATAGTCAAAATACTTATGCAGTTATGCGGGCCTGATGCCATTGATCCAGCAGGGCGAACAAGGTAGCGCACAAAGCTAGCCCAAGTCCTGTCATACAGGTCATGCTCCAGCCCCCGTGATGCCAAGCATAAACCCCTAAGGCTGAACCACAGGCACCGCCTATAAAATACAAGGTCATATACAGTGAATTGACCCGTGATTTGGCATCCGGGCGCAGGCGGAAAATCACGTTCTGGTTACAGCTGTGCGTAATCGCGAGCCCCAGATTTATCAGTCCATAACCCAGAATATAACTGAGCAAGGATACCGCACCAAAATATAAAAACAGCCAGCTTCCCATCAGGATAGAACAACCGATCCAGCTCAGTGTTTTGATATGGCCACGATCGGCCCATTTGCCAATGAACTGCGTGGAAAGTGCGCCAAATACACCGACCAGCGTGACCAGTCCGACCATGACATCAGAAAGCTGAAAAGGTTCCTGTGTCAACAGCAGAGCGATGGTGGAGAACAACATACTCATGGCAGCAAAAGCACACGCACCTGTAAGTGAACGCAAAACCAGTCGTGGTTCCTGCTTGAGTAATATCCCCATAGATTTAAAAATCGCTGTATAGCTGATTCTCAGACGTGGCAGGCTCGGTAGTTTTCCTCTCAAATAAAAACTTAAGGCCAGCATACTTATGCCACTGACGATATAAATCATTTTCCAGTGAAACAGGTCGGAAAATAATCCGGCAATACTGGTTGAGAGCAGAATGCCCACCAGTAATCCGCTCATCAGGAAGCCCACCACTTCTCCAGTTTTTTCCGGTTTGACCGCCATGGTGGCCAAGGGAATCAGAATCTGTGCAGCCACGGAAAACAGTCCGGCAATGATAGTGCCGACCCAGAGCATTGGCAGATTTACCGCACTGGCACAAATAAATAAACCTGCTGCTGCACCCAGCATGAGAAAGGGGATCAGTTTGCTTTTATTCAGCATGTCCCCTAAAGGCACAATAAACAGCAGGCCCAGGGCATAAGAGATTTGAGCAAAAGTGACAGTAAGCGCCACTTGTGATTCAGGTACCTGATAATACTGCTGAATCGATGAAATCAGCGGCTGGCAATAATAGTTAGCGCCGGCACATAAGCCGCATGCAATCGCCATCAGCCATAATAAGGGCTTATTTTGACTAATATCGAGGGGCGTGTGCATAGGGCTAACCTTGTATTCAGACCGGAAGAACTTAAATGAGGAATTAGAATAATGTTCAAATTGAGGGCACTATAGGTCAGAAGTTCTCGCTTTAAAAGTAGAGAAATATTGCCAGCATTGAAAATCGTTAGAACTCAGGCAGCTTAAAGAAAGAAGTGCAATTTTAAATAGAAAATATGAGTGAATGTTTGCAGAATTTTTTATCTTTTGATAATGGGGTTGCTTCATTAAAGCGCAGCTTGATCTAGAAACAATAAAAAAGGAGCACTCAGCCAAAAAAGTGGAATATTTACTCTATTTTGTTGCGCAAATTTGGTGCAAAAATGGGATTTCCCATTTTGAATCAAGTTCAGTACATTAATATAATAAATAGTACGCAAGGTTTTTTTCTACCCTTTATCTGACTGTTTGAGACTTGGGTCTTATAAAATTTTGGCGATTATTTTTTTGTCAGATGTATCAATTATGTCTGATGAAGATCTGCTCAAAACAAATTCTATCATTTCATAAAATACGATTTTAACATCTAAAAACAGTGCTCTTGCTTGAGTACTAAATCTGTCAAAAAAGTCAAAACTAAAAAAACGACGCAGCTAAAGTGCCGCTATCTATAGGGACTAGAGAAATTGAAAGTCTGCTTCTGAATCAAGAAATACAGCAATCATTGTCAGAATCATCAATGTAACAAAATAAATCAGAAATTCGCGCTTATTTACGCCAGCAAAATCTGGATATTTCATTCAGTGGAATGAATATCGTTTATAAAATCATCGAATATGAATAGCTAGAGAATTAAATAAATGTGCTATTGCAGCATCATTTTTATGAATCATCAGTTCAAAATATAGGTATTTATTAAATAAATAGTAGGTGGTAATTTCAAACAGTTTGATTAGAATCCAAAAATTCAACAAGAACACATCCTGAGGGGAAGCATCGTTTACACGATGTTTACTTAAGAAAAATTAGCTTGAGGAACGCTCATGCAGATCGGAATTCCAGCCGAAACTGTTGTCGGTGAAAATCGCGTCGCTGCGACGCCAGAGACAGTAAAGAAATTGATCAGCGCAGGACATAGCGTGATTATCGAACGTGGTGCAGGTGTTAAAGCTGCCTATATCGATAGTGCCTATGAACAAGTTGGTGCCAAAATTACGGATGATGCCTATACCGGCAGTCAGTTGATTTTAAAAGTTCGTGCACCGAAAGGTGAGGAAATTCAAAAACTCAACCCGAACACCACTATCGTGGCAATGTTTGATCCTTACCGTAATACTGAGCTTGACCAATTCGCGGCACAAAACGTGTCTGCATTTGCATTGGAACTTTTGCCACGGACCTTGTCTCGTGCGCAGAACATGGATGTCTTGTCTTCTCAAGCCAACCTTGCAGGTTATAAGTCAGTGCTTTTGGCTGCGGCTGAATACCAGCGCATGTTCCCGATGCTGATGACTGCTGCGGGTACGGTTAAACCGGCCCGTGTGGTGATCATGGGTGTCGGCGTAGCGGGTCTGCAAGCGATTGCCACTGCAAAACGTTTAGGTGCCATCGTTGAAGCCACGGACTTGCGTCCAACTGCCAAAGATCAGGTTGAATCTTTAGGTGGTAAATGGTTAGACGTACCGATGTCTGCTGAAGAGCAGCAAAAAGCTGCAGATGCTGCTAAAAATGGTTATGGCTGGATGCCGGGTGAAGAATACATCCGCGATCAGGCTGCAATTGTTGATAAAGCGGTATCAAATGCTGACATCGTGATTACCACAGCGCTTTTACCAGGTCGTGATGCACCGCGTTTAATTCGTGCTGAAACAGTTGCGAAAATGAAACCAGGTTCAGTGATTCTGGACATGGCAGTAGAGTCTGGCGGCAACGTCGAAGGTTCGAAATGTGGTGAAACAGTCCATACCGACAACGGTGTCAAAATTCTCGGCATTCCAAATATTCCATCGACTGTATCAACTGAAGCCTCTGCTTTATACGCTCGTAACGTATTTAACTTCGTTGAAACACTATTTGATGCAGATAAGAATTTTGTCCTGAATCAAGAAGAAGAAATTCAAAAAGCCCTACTTGTCACTCATGGCGGCCAAGTGCTGCTGAAACGTGGTTAAGGAGAAGACTCATGGTTGAAACAATTACGATTTTTGTCCTTGCCATTTTCGTAGGTTACTACGTGGTGTGGGGTGTAACGCCAGCATTGCATACGCCGTTGATGGCGGTCACCAATGCCTTGTCATCGATTATTATTGTCGGTGCGATGATTCAGACCGTTGGCCTGCCGGTGATCGGCGTTGAAGGTAGCGTAGATTTCCAGACCATTAATGTGGTGAGCGTGCTTGGTGCAATTGCGGTGTTCCTGGCCAGTATCAATATTTTTGGTGGCTTTGCAGTGACTGCACGTATGCTGGAAATGTTTAAACCTAAGCAAAAGAAAAAAGAGGGTTAATCCATGGAAATGATTCGAGAATATGCGGATTGGTTCTACCTGATTGGTGCCGTTCTTTTTATCCTGACGCTACGTGGTTTATCAGGTCCTAAAACTGCGATTGCCGGTAACCGTTACGGGATGATCGCGATGGCCATTGCGGTCGTGACTACTTTCTTTGTGGCTGAGAATCCAGTCGTCTGGATGATCATTGGCGCAATGGTGCTGGGTGCAATCGTGGGTATTGCCCGTGCACGTACAGTTCCAATGACCCAGATGCCAGAAACTGTAGCACTTATGCACTCACTGGTCGGTCTGGCTGCAGTCCTGATTGCAGTAGCGGCGATTATTCATAACAACAAACTGATTGAACTTGGTCCAGACCTATTGGCTGCCAATGGTGTGAATTTCCATGAAATGAGCCGTGTTCATTTATTTGAACTGTTTGTGGGCTGTTTCGTAGGTGCGATTACCTTCACTGCATCAGTCTTTGCTTACGGCAAACTGGCTGCAAAGAAATGGGCAAAAACCATTTCAGGTGCGTGGGTGAAACCGGTTCAGGCGATCATCTTTATTGCAATGTTAGGTTTTGGTGTTCACTTCTTCCTGACTGGCAATATGACCTCGTTCTGGGCAATGACAGGTCTTGCACTGGCATTCGGCTGGGTGTGGATTGCACCAGTCGGTGGTGGTGATATGCCAGTGGTGGTATCTCTACTTAACTCATTCTCGGGTTGGGCAGCAGCTGGTATTGGTTTTACCCTGGAAAACAACATGTTGATCGTTGCAGGCTCACTGGTGGGTTCTTCAGGTGCCATTCTGTCTTACATCATGTGTAAAGCGATGAACCGTTCAATCATCAACGTTTTGTTTGGCGGTGCGATGGGCGGTGCAGCTGCGCCAACAGCAGGGGCTGGTGAACAGGTTCAACGTAATCACCGTTCTGGCTCGGCAGATGACGCAGGCTTCCTGATGTCAAATGCAGACAGCGTGGTGATTGTACCGGGTTATGGTATGGCGCAAGGCCGTGCACAGAATGCGGTAAAAGAATTGGCTAACTTGCTGAAAGAGCAGGGCGTAACGGTTCGTTTCGCGATTCACCCTGTAGCAGGTCGTATGCCGGGTCATATGAACGTACTCCTTGCTGAAGCGGACGTACCGTATGAAGATATCCTGGAAATGGACGAGATCAACTCGGACTTCCCGGCAACAGATGTGGTGCTAGTCATTGGTGCGAACGACGTTGTGAACCCTGCGGCGAAAGATGATCCAACATCGCCAATTTATGGTATGCCAATTCTGGAAGCCCATAAGGCACGTACGATTATGGTGATCAAGCGTTCTATGGCAACCGGTTATGCGGGTCTCGACAATGACTTGTTCTATAATGACAAGACCATGATGATCTTTGGTGATGCCAAGAAAGTGGTGGAAGATATGACCAAAGCCATTAATGGTACAGGTCACTAATCATCTAAATCATTAGAATCCTCCTAAGTCCCCCTTTAATAAAGGGGGATTTTTTATTTTATATCTTGGGAAAAGGATGATTGAGTGGTCATCGAACGTCTATGTTGATGATGAATTGATCCTAAAATACCAATCAAATCGGTGCATAAGACAAGATGGAAATTAAAAAATAGCGAACAGATTGAGTTGTATTAATGCTTATAAAGTTAGATGAACAGGCAATAAAAAAGCGACCTACACAGGTCGCTTTTTTGAATATTCGGTTTTTACGCTACAGAGTCAGTATCTGTAGGATTGCGCCATAAGCTTTCTAGGTCATAGAATTTACGCGCTGTTGGAAGCATACAATGAACCACCACATAACCAAGGTCGATGAGGATCCATTCAGCATCACGTTCGCCTTCAATACCAAGAGGGCGGAAGCCAGCTTTACGTGCTTCTTCAGCAACGTTATTGGCCAATGATTTGATGTGACGTGTCGATGTACCGCTTGCAATGACCATAGCATCAGCAACATTACTGATACCGCTGACATCAAGCTCAACAATTTCTTTTGCTTTTACATCTTCAAGTGCAGCATGTACGACTTTTAAGCAGTCCTGTACAGCTTGAGAATTTGAATTCATAGTAAGATCGTGAGAATTAGAAGCGCTGGGCGATGGTTCTAAATTCATGGGGAGTGTAATTTCCTAACAATTATGCATGGTCTAATATAGCGGTTTTAGTCCTGAATTTCAAATGAAGCCGCAGTCCACTCAGTCATGCTCCGGAAAGAACTCAGCTTTCCAGTCAAAGGAATCGTTGGAATGTCCGCTAGGTTTATACTCGGCAGCGACATAACCTTGATATTGACTATGTTTTAACCACTGAAATATATCATGATATTGAATTGAACCCGTATTGGGTTGATGCCGTCCCGGACAATCCGCAAATTGGATATGACCAATCGAGGCAATATTTTCTTGCAAAGTTTCTAAGACATCTTCGCCCATCATTGCCATGTGGTAACAGTCGTACTGCATTTTTAAGGCCGGATGATGTACCGCTTCCAGCATTTCTTGGGCTTGGGCAACATTTTGAATCAAAAAACGTGGCATATCGGTGCCATTGATCATTTCGAAGACCGGTTCAATTTGATGCTCAAGCAGCATTGAACAGGCCATTTTTAGGTTACTCGCCAGCGTATTCAGGCAGGGTAAAAGATCACAATCCCTAGGCTGTTTTCCTGCCAGAATGTTCACCCGAGGTACATTCAATGCGGTAGCATACTGGATGGCCTGCTCAACCGCATGACGAAACTCGATTTCCTGTCCTGGAATGCCAGCCAGACCATGACCACCCTGCATTAAATCACCTGCCGGCACATTAATCAGGCACAAGTTTAGCTGATGGGTGCTGAGCTGGTTTTGAATCTGGCCAATCGTAAGTTCATAAGGAAACTGGATTTCCACATGATTAAAGCCCTGTGCACGAGCCAGCGCGAAACGTTCGATCAGCGGCACTTCGGTAAAAATCATCGACAGGTTGACGGCAAGTTTAATCATGTCTTTCTCTTCAATATTCAAGGCCGCATCAATCAAGCGTTATGAATGTTTTAGTTGCTGGATTACAGTAGCCAGATCTGCTTCGGCAAAGCCTTGGGCTTGATGAGCATGTAACTGCGTTAAAGCTTGAGTCGCCACCGGAACATCCAGATCAAAGCTTTGGGCCAGTTGTACGGCATTATTCAGATCCTTGGACAAGGTCTGGACTTTCCATTGCACTGGTACAAAAGTCTGCGTGGCCATACGCGGCGCCAGAATCTGAAAAGGTTTGGAGTCGGCAAAACCACCTGCCAACGCTGGTGCCAGTAAGCGTGTATCTACCCCGGAAAGGCCAGCCAGGGCTACGGCTTCTGCAATCAGGGTACTATTAGCAGCCACAATCAGCTGATTACAGATTTTGGTTGCCTGACCGGTACCTGTATCACCCATACGGGTGACGCGCTGTGAAAGTACTGCATAGATCGGATCAAAATCTTCAATAGTCGCGGCATCACCACCGGCAAAAATCACCAGACTGCCTTGTTCGGCTCCAACTGTACCGCCTGAAACCGGAGAATCAATCCAGGTCACTTTCTTGGCCTGTGCTTGCGCGGCAAGTGTTTGAGTTTGTTGTACCGAAAGACTGGAAAAATCCACAATCACTTGCTCCGCAACCAAATACGGTTCGATCTGAGCAAAGATCGATTGCACTGCATGATCATCTGCCAGGCAGGTAAGAATCACCGGATAGTCGGCAATCTGGTCTAAAGATAGCGCAGTTGCCCCTAGATTCAGCAAGGGCTCACAGGCTGCTGGTGTGCGGTTCCAGACCGCCACCTGAAAACCTGCCTGAAGCAGACGCATAGCCATGCGAGTGCCCATTAATCCCATCCCTAAAAAGGCAATTTTAGTATCGCGATTCAACAGCATACTTTGTTTTATTCCTTTCCTTAATTCAGACTTGGTTTATTTGTATTGGCGTGGCACGAACTTGACTTCTGGGTTCTTGTCCTTTTTACGGGCCAATTGACTGTTTTTACCCAGCAGCAATTTCAATTGCCAGATTTTTTCCATACGCAGGGATTTATTCGGACGATGCTGCATGGCATCCAGTACAAATTTAGAGGCCATCAGCGCATCTGGAGAACGTTGCAGCATTTCTTCAGCCAAGGCTTGTGCTCTCGCCAATGGCTGTTCATCGACATGGGTGATCAGACCGATTTCTTTGGCATATTCGCCCTCAAAAATCCGGGCAGTCAAAGTCAGCTCTTTTGCCAGATCAATACCAATCAGGCCTTTCAGTGAGCGGCTGAGTCCCATGTCTGGCACCAGTCCCCAACGTGTTTCCATGATCGACATTTTGGTCTCAGGATGGGCAATGCGGATATCTGCGGCCAGAGCAAGCTGCATCCCGGCACCAAAACAGAAGCCCTCCATTGCGGCAATCACCGGAACAGGTAATTCTTGCCAGACCAGAAATGCTTTTTGAAACAGGCTTTGACCCGGACGAATCAGCTCCCAGGCAGCATAAGCACGATTTTTAGGATTATTTAAATCGGCCAGATCAATACCGGCACTAAAGACTTGAGCTTCACCCGTTAAAATCACACATCGGATGCTTTTATCTTTTTTGATTTTTTGTGCAGTCGCGACCAGTTCGCGCAGCAGGGCAAAGCTCATGGCATTGCGTTTATCCGGACGATTCAGTGTAACAGTGGCAATGCCGTTATTTTTTTCCAAGCGCACGAGTGACATGGCATTCTTCCTTATTTTTCCTGGCTTGAGCATAGCATGCAGCCTTTAGGCTTGCATGACAGCTCAGTCACACTTCTTAAGTCATGGACTGAGCCACTTCAGAGGTTTAATTCAAATGTTGCTTCAAAATTTGCTGGGCAGCCTGTTCAACCTGTTCAACCACGGCTTTGAGTTCATCAAAATATTTCAGCACGTCCTGAACAAAGTTTTCATCGGCCTTACGGCGTTCTTTGCGCAGGGTTGAAACGAACTGTTCAAAGCCACCGGTGACTTTCTGTAAAGTCGGTGCACCGACATAGCGGGTCGCGCCATAGAGACGATGCAGCACATGTTCCAGTTGTGGGAAATCTTCCAGTTCAATCAGTTGCTGCATTTCATCGAGTTCATCCGCAAAGCTGTCCACCAGCATGCGTAACAGATCTACCGCCAGATCTTCCTTATTGGCTGCCAGTTGCAGACTTTGCTGCCAGTCCAGAATATTTGGATCCAGAGCATCAATCACATTGGCACGTTCCAGTACCGGAATCCGTTTAAAATGCTCGGTGGTCCAGTGCGTCAAAATTTGGATAATCTGCTCGATCTGGATCGGCTTGGTGACATAATCATCCATGCCGTTTTGCAGCAGTTTATGTTTTTCATCAGAAAGTGCATGCGCCGTCAGTGCAATAATCGGCAGGCGGCTATGATTTTCAAAAGTTGATTCCAGCGAGCGAATAGCACGGGTGGTATCGATCCCCGACATGACTGGCATCTGAATGTCCATAAAGACCAGATCAAATGCTGGCTGTTCCTGTTCATAACGGCGCTGAATAATATCGATCGCTTCCTGCCCGCTGAGGGCTTTGGTCGTGGTGACATTGAGTTCACCCAGCAAGGCTTCCAGAACAATCAGGTTGGGTAAGTGATCATCCACGGCCAGAATATGCAGGCCTTGACCATTAAATTCTTCATGCTGTTCCTGGTCGAAGACCGGCTGATTGCCGAGTAACTGAATCAGCGCGCTGCGGCTGAGTGGCTGATGCAGGGCACGGGCACGATGGTCATTGAGCATGCTTGGATCTAGTTGCATCTGATAACCATAGACAGCCAGATGACCCTGATAACGTGAACGGATTTCGCGTAACAAGACTTCACTGTCACCACTATGATCGACGATCAGCCAGGTATTTTCGCTATTCTGTAAATGATTCAGACGGCTAAACAGATCCAGAATTGATGCACATTCAATATGTTTAACCTGATAATTTTCCAGATAATGCCGCAGCACATTCGCAGTTGCCGGATGTGCAAGATAAGACACCACGGTCAATTCGCTAAAATCTGGATGCTCAATCACGGTATCTTCATCGACCAGGAACTGGGCAGTAAACCAGAAAGTAGAGCCTTTTTCGGTTGGAGCACGTTCCTGATTGTCTTCAAAACCAATCTGGCCATGCATCAGGCTGACCAGCTGTTTGGAAATTGCCAGACCAAGACCGGTACCGCCAAACTGACGGGTCACCGAGGTATCACCCTGCGAGAAGGACTCAAACAGCTTTTTACGGTCGGTACCACTCAGGCCAATGCCGCTATCCTGTACACTAAAATGCAGCACACACTGATCCATTCCATCATGTTCCATGCGTGCCCGGACAATGATTTCTCCATCCGGAGTGAATTTGATCGCATTGGAAATCAGGTTGGTCAGAATCTGTTTAAATCGTAGCGCATCACCAATAATGTGTTTTGGCACACCATCTGCATAATAGAAGGCCATATCAATATGTTTTTGTGCTGCCAGAGGTGACAACATGTCCATCACATCAAAAATCGCTTCTTCCAGATCAAAAGGTGCCGTTTCTAGTTCCAGTTTGCCGGCATCAATTTTGGAAAAATCCAGAACATCATTGATCAGTGCCAGCAAATGCGCCGAAGACTTACGAATGGTCTGCAAATAAAGGCTCTGCTCGTTGCTGAGATTGCCCTGACGTAACAACAGATGAATAAAACCATCAATACTGTTCAGCGGGGTGCGCAATTCATGGGAAATATTGGCCAGAAACACCGACTTGGCCTGGTTGGCCGAGATCGCCTGGTCGCGTGCCTGACGATAGGTAATATTCTGGACTTCTAAAGTGTCGAGGGTGCGGCGTAAATCGTCTTCGGTCTGTTCGGTATGTTCACGCAGTTCCAGAAAGCTGAAATGCAAACGTTTCACCACATTGGCGATATCACGTTGCAATAAACGCAGCTCGCCGGTGCTGTTAATCACCATATGCTGGCCGAGGGTATCGGCATTCAGGCGTTGCAATTGCATGCGAATCTCATACATTGGGGCGATCCAGCGCCGTGAGTAGAAATTCAAGCAAAGTAATAACAATAATAAGGTCAGTAATCCGGTCGCAATCAGTACGATCAGTACTCGGTAACGGGCAATTGCTAGCGGCTGGTTATCCAGTTCGATCGCCAGCCAGCCGGTAGAAAAAGTGTTTTCATTCACTTTAATGGCATAGATATGATTATCTTGATGCAGAATCGGACCAACAAAATTGCCGCTTTTCTCAAATTCTGGCCAAGGCGCCTGTTCCTGAAAACCGATGCCCAAACGGTTCTTGCCATTTTCATCCAGAACTGCTGCCCGAACCAGATGCTTTTCATTCAGCATGTTCTGCATGGCGTTGTGAGCTTGGTCATATTGCCATGGATACAGGTTCAAGATATCCAGGGCATATTCTGAAGTGCCTTGAAAGCGAGTCAGAATCGCAATGGCCATCTGCTTCTGCTGGGCACGTGCGGCATTTGAGGTTTCAGTCAACACCAGCATGGCACCGACACAGGCCAAAATGGTAATCGGCACAAAAATCAGCGCAATCAGCTGTCCATAGGCATGATTTAAGTGTAGGCGTTTAAACAGCTTTTTGTTGATCGTTGACATGATTTAAGCAGTATTTTCTTTATGCCTGGCATATTAGCATGCTTTAAATCGACAGTTAAAATTTAAGCATAATTTTTATAAAGCTTCGGATTAGCAGTTAAAAATACAAGAGATTTCAGTTAATTTTGCTCAGGTACAGCAAGACTAAGACGCACGAAATTTCAATCTGTAAAAGTGCCAGACTGAAATAGTATTTTCATCTTCATTAGCGAGCTGCTTCACCTGGCTAAATTATCGGGAAATGTAGTTTATGGCTTGATAGTGTGTGAGTTTTAGTGAGTTTTCTGAAAAAGCCTTGCTAAATGGGTGCAGGGAAAAGCATTTTTTCATACAATAGCCGCACCTCGATATAGGTGCAAATAATGAGTAATACCATCCCTGATTTTCAAGCAGATGAATTTTTGTTAGACCATTATGTAGGCAAAACGCCGCTGGTGCGTTTACAGCGTCTGGCAAGTCACACTCAAGCTACAGTACTCGCGAAACTCGAAGGCAATAACCCGGCAGGTTCGGTCAAAGACCGTCCGGCCTACAATATGATCATGCAGGCCGAGAAGCGTGGGCAGATCAAGCCGGGTGACACCCTGATTGAGGCAACGAGCGGAAATACGGGGATTGCATTGGCGATGGTCGCAGCAATGCGTGGCTATAAAATGAAGCTGATCATGCCGAACAATATGAGTCAGGAACGTAAGGATGCGATGCGTGCTTATGGTGCCGAGCTGATAGAAGTAACCAAAGAGCAGGGCATGGAAGGTGCACGTGATCTTGCTGCTCAAATGCAGAATGATGGCGTGGGTCTAGTGCTGAATCAGTTTGGAAACCCGGACAATGTCGAAGCACACTACCTGACCACGGGTCCAGAAATCTGGCAGCAAACCGGTGGCAAGATTACCCATTTTGTCAGTTCTATGGGCACCACCGGCACCATCATGGGTGTGTCGAAATACCTGAAAGAAATGAATCCTGATATTCAGATCGTTGGTTTACAGCCATCTGATGGTTCAAGTATTGCCGGAATCCGTCGCTGGCCAGAAGAATATCTGCCAACCATTTTCGACCGTAGCCGTGTGGATCGCATTATTGATATTCCACAAATCGAAGCTGAAAAAACCATGCGCAAGCTGGCACAGAAAGAAGGCATCAGTGCCGGAACCTCTTCTGGTGGGGCAGTGTGGGCCTCGATTAAACTGGCGAAAGAACATCCGGATGCAGTGATTGTGTGTATTATCTGTGACCGTGGTGACCGTTACTTGTCTACAGGGTTATTCTCTGTACAAGATCCTGAATAATTATTTGAGCACTGTTTTATGCGCCTGCCTGTTTTAACTTTCGATATTGAAACCCAAACCGATCTCAAATCAGGCGCGCATCTGTTTGGTCTGGACCTGCCCGAAGCAGATCTGGATCAGGCCTTGACCAAATTACGCCGTCAGGATTCAGGCTCGGATTTTCAGCGTTTGCCGCTGCATGAAATCGTCTGTATTTCCGGTTTGTGGATGGATGAGCAGGGCATGAAGCTGTTTTCGTTTAGCCGAGAACAGCATTCTGAAGCAGAGATTTTGAAAAAATTCTTGTCGATTTTTGACAAGCGCCATCCGACTCTAGTGAGTTGGAACGGCTCACAGTTTGATTTACCAGTGATTTTATACCGCGCCATGTATCATGGGCTCTCTGCACCGAGTCTGTTCGATCAGGGCGAAATTGATACGCAAAAGCGTTATAATAACTACCAGAATCGTTACCATCATCGTCATGTCGACTTGATGGATGTGATGGCCATGTTTCATGCCCGTCATTTCCAGAAGCTGGATGATGTTGCACATTTGCTGGGCTATCCAGGCAAGCGCGGTGACGGAGCCTATCGGGTTCCGGAATATGTCCGCAATCAGCAATGGACCGAACTAACGTCTTATTGTGAAGGTGATGTCCTGAATACCTGGCTGGTGTATATCCGCTGGTTGCTGTTAAAAGGCCAGCTGTTGCTGCCGGATTATCAGCATCTGCTGCAAAGCACGATTCAATATTTGCAGACTCAACCGCAACATGAGGACTTTTTATCAGTCTGGCGTGAGACTTCGCAACGAACTGAATTTACCCAATTTGATTTTCCCATCTCCACACCCTAGGTTTTCATGAAACATCGAGCACAAGCACGTCCTACCCAACAACCCGAGTACATTTTTCATGTTGAGTCACTATCGCATGAGGGACGTGGCATCGCTCATTATGGTTCACATCCGGATCATCCGCAGCATAAACATGGCAAGAAAGTCTTTATCCGTTATGCCTTGCCGGGTGAAACCGTGCGTGCCCGCATTACCCGCGAAGTTAAAAAACTCGAAGAAGCTGATAGTCTTGAATTGTTGAGCGACGCTTCCGAGATTCGCGTGAAGCCGGTGTGTCCGCATTTTGGCGTTTGTGGTGGCTGTAATATGCAGCATATCGCTGCGGATGCGCAGATTGAACTGAAACAGAATGTGCTGAAATCACATCTTCAGCATTTTGCCGGAATCCAGCCTGATCAATGGCTACCGCCTTTACGTTCACAACGTGAAGATTATCGCCGTAAAGCCCGAATCGGGGTGCGTTATCTGCCTTCCAAGGATCAGCTGGTGGTGGGTTTTCGTGAAAATCAGTCCAATAAACTCACGCCGATTGATCGCTGTATGATCTTGGATCGCGAGTTTGGCTCGGTTACACGTCTTAAACAATTGCTGCAAGGTCTCAATGGTAAGGCCGACATCGGTCATATAGAATTGGCCATGGGCGATCAGGACATTGCACTGCTGGTGCGTGAAACTGCAAAATTATCTGCCGATGATGTCAACCAATTGCGCGAATTTACGTTACAGAAAGGCTGGCAACTGTATCTGCAGCCTGCTGGCAAAGAGACGCTCTCGCGGATAGATGATCCAGACGCATCTGCACGCTTACACTATGGTCTTGATGACTTTGATGTGAAATTCGGCTTTAATCCTCTAGACTTTACCCAGGTAAATTCAAGCATTAATCCGCAAATGGTACGATTGGCATGTGATTTGCTTCAGCTACAACAGGGTGAACGGGTTCTGGATCTGTTTTGTGGATTAGGAAACTTTTCTTTGCCGCTGGCGCGCTGTGTTGGTGCGTCGGGTCAGGTGATTGCGGTCGAGGGAAGTGAGGAAATGGTTCGACGTGGTGCGGAAAATGCCAAAAACAATGGTATTGCACAAATAGCGTTCTATTCACAAGATTTAACCAAAGATTTCTCGCACCACACTTGGGCAAATCAAGGTTTTGATGCATTATTAATCGACCCGCCACGTGCCGGGGCAGAAGAAGTGATGCATTATATCCCTCAGTTTGGAGCAAAAAGAATCGTTTATGTGTCATGTAATCCTGCGACACTCGCCAGAGATGCAGGACTATTGGTACAACAGGGCTATCGTCTCACCCAAGCGGGCGTGATGGATATGTTTACACATACTGGACATGTTGAATCAATCGCATTGTTCGAAAAAGAAAATCAAATAAACGATTAAAGAAATGATGTTTTTAAAAGTAGGAGACGGGTATGGTCACAGTACGTGAGCAACTCCCTGGACGACTCAATGAGTTGTCACAGGAGACGACTGTAGAACATGCCGAACAAGCACACCAGGATCTGACTGAATGGTTGGATCGGGTTCGTGGCATATTAGATGGCGCACCTTTAACGCAGCTCGAAGAAGTCGCCCACTTAACATTAGAAAGAGAGCTGCAAAGTACGGTTCAGCACCGCTCCAATACCTTTTATACCGGTATTGAGATGGCGGATATTCTGGCGCATTTGCATGTCGATGAAGATACTTTGTCCGCAGCCATGCTGTATCGTGCGGTGCGTGAAGGTGTCATGCCACTCAATGAAGTACTGGAACAGTTCGGCGAACAGGTGCATAGCCTGGTCAAAGGTACGCTTGCCATGGGTAAGCTGTCTGAGCTGATCGAAAAAAATAAGCGTCTGGAAGATCATTTCAATAATAACCAGCGTGAACATCTGTCTGGCATTTACAAAATGCTAATCTCGGTCACTGAAGATGTACGTGTTGTTCTGGTCAAGCTGGCCGAACGTACTTATGCCTTGCGTGAACTGGCCAATTCCTCGCGTGAGCGTCAGGAACGGGTGGCCCGAGAAATTCTGACCATTTACTCGCCACTGGCACACCGTTTAGGTATTGCCCAGCTGAAATGGGAGCTGGAAGATCTGGCTTTCCGTTATCTTGCGCCGGAACGTTATAAAGAAATTGCTTCCTTACTGAATGAAAAGCGTCTGGAGCGTGAACAGTATATTCAGTTTGTGATTGATAAATTACGCAATGAATTGGCCGAGCATGGCATCGAAGCTGAAATTAATGGCCGGGTGAAACACATTTATTCGATTTATCGAAAAATGAAAAGCAAGAACCTGAGCTTTGATCAGCTCTATGATATTCGTGCTTTACGGGTACTGGTGAAAAGTGTGCCGGAGTGTTACCACACTTTAGGTATTGTGCATCAGATCTGGCGCCACATTCCGCATCAGTTTGATGATTACATTACCAACCCGAAAGCCAATGGCTATCGTTCTTTGCATACTGCGGTGATTGCCGAGAACAAGTCACTTGAAGTGCAGATTCGTACCCATGCAATGCATGACGAAGCTGAGCTTGGAGTGTGTTCACATTTTAATTATAAAGAAGGCGCAAAAACCACAGATCGCTCCTTTAACCATCGTCTGCATTCCTTGCGTGCGGTACTTGAGCATTATCAAGAACGCAATGAAAGCAGTGCACATAAAGAATCTGAAGATGAAATCGAGAATTTTGAGCATATTCAAGATTTTGAAGGCTTCGAAAAGATCTATGTGTTTAGCCGTGATGGTGATATCAAAGAGCTACCACGTGATTCAAGCGTGCTAGACTTTGCGTATCATGTGCATACCGAAGTCGGGAACAAGTGCTATGCTGCACGGGTGAATCAGCGCTATGTGCCGCTGACCTATACCCTGAAAACCGGTGAACAGGTCGAGATTCTGACCAAAAAAGACCGGGAACCGAACAGGGACTGGCTGGTTAATTCGCTAGGTTATATCAAGACGGCCCGAGCGCGAGATAAGTTGCGTCACTGGTTCCGTCAGCAGGATCGTAGCAAGAACCTGGAAGTCGGCCGTGAAGTACTGAACAAAGAATTGTCACGTTTGGCGATTCACCCGAAATCGATTGATCTGAGTGATTATTGCAACCACTTCAATGTCAAAACCGGTGATGACATTCTGGTGAATCTGGTCAATGGTGATATCAGCCTGCATGCCCTGATTAATCAGGTGAACCGTCACATGCATCTGGATCAGGACGAGCCTGAGCTGGTGCTGAAACCTGCCTTGAACCCGCGTGCCAGTCATACACTGTCAGCGCACGGGATTCTGATCGACGGTTTAGATAACGTGGAACTGCATGTCGCGCAATGTTGCCAACCGGTGCATGGTGAATCGATCGCTGGCTATATCACTCTGAATCGTGGAGTGAGCATTCATAAGGTGGCCTGTCCGGACTATGTGCGCATGATCACCCAAGAGCCTGAGCGTGCGGTAGAAGCCGATTGGGAAATGCAGCCGACTCGTGGTCAGAGCGTACAGATTGTGGTGGAAGCTTATGATCGACGCGGTTTGCTCAAAGATCTCACGCAAGTGATTTTCTCGGATCAGATCAATATCCGTCAGGTGAATACCATTTCGGAAGCGGATGGTATTGCCAATATGAAGCTGCTGATTGAAGTCAAAGGTCTGGCACAACTTTCCAAGCTGCTGGCCCGTCTTGAGCAGCAACCGGGAATTATCAGCGCGCGTCGTCTGGTACAGGGTACTTAATTCCTGTTACCTAAGTTTAAAAAGCCTGCAATTCAATTGCGGGCTTTTTTATTGTAAGGTATTTGAATCACATGCATAAAAAATAGACCAGCAAACCAAAATGAGCGCGACCGAAATATTTGAACGTAGACGAAATAATCTGGCCAAGGTGATTGATTTGCTGATCGAGACGCAGCAATTTAAAACCGGCAAAGAGATCTGTGAACATTTCGGCTTGTCAGCCTCATATATTGCGCAATTGCTGAATAGCAAACGCCAGATCGGCGAGAAAGCAGCAAGGGAGTTGGAACAACAACTGGGTCTAGATGTGCTCATTCTAGATCAGTCGGCTGAACCAAAAGTTGAATTAGCTCCGGTTCCAGCGCAAGGTACTCTGTTTCAAATGCAGGTAATAGAACAGCAGGCATTTGCACTTATCTCCCTGGATTCAGCGCTCTCATTCAATCAGGATATTTTTCATCTGCAAGCACAGCATTATGCGATTCAGGTAGCAGGGCCGTATTATTTTCCCAGCTTAAAATCAGGTTGGTGGCTGATTTGTGACAAACAGGCCGGGTTGCCAATTTCATGCATGCTCTGTATATATCTGGTCAATGGCCTGCAGCTAATTTTGCAGTTGGTGAGCGAAGCTCAGGATCATTATGAATTCCAAAGTCTGGATGAACACCGACAGGTGATTTTTCAAAAAACCGATATTGGGAAAATCCATCCAGTCATTTCGATTATTCCCACTGCCACATATTCAAACAGCAGAAATAATTCAGCCCATCATAAGACGGGCTGAACGATGAACATGAAACAGAACAGATTATGGAATCTGGTTCTCGTCTTCAAATTCTGGCTTCACCTGAACAATAAAGTCCTGACGGTTTAGACCACGCCACAAGGCAAAGGCTGTACCAATATAGATCGACGAATAGGTCCCGACAAAGACACCAACAAACATCGCGATCGAGAACCATTTCAGACCATCACCACCCATCAGCATCATGGCAAGCACCACGAGCAATAAGGTCATAGAGGTATGAATGGTACGACGCAGGGTTTCAGTCAGGGCAATGTTAATGATTTCGACCGGTTCTGCACCACGAATCTTACGGAAGTTCTCACGGATACGGTCAGAGACCACGATATTATCATTCAGTGAGAAACCGATGATTGCAAGGAGTGCCGCAAGTACAGTGAGGTCAAATGGCCACTGCATCATCGCAAAAATCCCGAGGGTAACGACGATATCATGGAACAGTGACAATACTGCACCCATAGCCAGCTTGACCTCAAAGCGGATGGTGACATAGACCAGCATCAGCAGGAGCGCAAGTGCCACAGCACCGCCAGAACGGACATAGAGCTCATTACCGACCTGTCCACCGACGACATCAACCTTCGGTACTTCTGCCGCATTATTTGGCAGTTGAACTGCGGCTGTAACAGCTTTGGTCAGGTCTTCAGCTTCGATATCTTCCTGAACCGGCATACGCACCATCAGGTCACGTTCAGAACCTAAAGTCTGAACCACAGCATCATTAAAGCCTGCCTGGTTCAATGCCTTGGAGACATCTTCAGGTTTGACCGGATTGGTATAGTTTAATTCGGCTGCCACACCACCGGTAAAGTCTAAACCGAGGTTCAGGCCTTTGGTGGCAATAAAGAAGATACTCGCAACGGTTAAGAGGATTGAAAACAATGCCGCAGGCATCGCAATCTTCATAAACGGAATAATGCGTTCGTCTTCCGGGCGACCGTACTGTTTTTGATTCAGTTGAGTATTTTCAGTCATCAGTGATCTCCTTAAATGCTCAACTTTTTCAAGTTACGTTTTTTGCCATAAATGAGCTGTACCACGGCACGCGTTACTGTAATGGCAGTAAACATCGAGCAGACAATACCAATCATCAGGGTTACGGCAAAGCCTTTGATCGGACCTGTACCAATCGCGAACAGAATGAACGCCACCAGGAATGTGGTCAAGTTCGAGTCGAAAATGGTGTTATAGGCACGATCATAACCGGCCACAATCGCCTGTTTTGGCGAAGCTCCCCATTTCATTTCTTCCCGTATTCGTTCACAGATCAGTACGTTGGCATCGACCGCCATACCGATGGTAATGACGATACCGGCAATACCCGGAAGGGTAAGGGAAGCGCCAATCCAAGACATGACTGTCAGAATCATCGCCAGGTTAAAGACCAAGGCAAAGTTGGCAATCACACCAAACAGACGGAAGAATACCACCATCCAGATGGCGACCAGAAGGAAACCGATCTGAGTTGAAAGTACACCTTTATCGATGTTTTCTTGACCCAGACTTGGACCAATTACACGTTCTTCAACAAAATACATTGGCGCAGCCAACGCACCTGCACGCAGCATCAAGGCAAGTTCAGCAGCTTCTTGCGGCGAGTCCAGGCCAGTAATACGGAACTGAGAACCCAGTACTGCCTGAATGGTTGCAGCGTTAATGACTACAGATTCAGTATACGGGGTACGAACTTCAGTCTGAGTGCCGGTCGCAGGGTCTTCCACATAATTAATGCGCTGCTTGTTCTCGATGAACAAGACGGCCATACGTTTGCCGACCGCATTACGGGTGGCATCCGACATCAGTTTGCCGCCTGCGCTGTCCAAGGTAATGTTAACTTCAGCACCGCCTGTGTCTTGGCTAAAGCCACTTGATGCATTCTGAACACGTTCACCGGTTAAGATACGGTTACGGTTCAACAGGAGCTGACGACCACTGTCCAGTGATTCATAAGCAAATACTTCTGTGCCCGGTGGTAATGCACCCGTTGCCTGACCGGTATATGGATCGATATATTGATCATTCAGGTCAGACACCAGACGGAACTCGAGGTTCGCGGTACGACCCAAGACACGTTTCGCTTCAGCGGTATCCTGTACACCAGGAAGCTCAACCACAATACGGTTGCTACCCTGGGTTTGCACCAGTGCTTCTGCTACACCTAACTCGTTAATACGGTTACGTAAAGTGGTCAAGTTCTGGTTGACTGCATAAGATTCAATTTCTTGCTTACGCACATCGGTATAGTTCAAACGTAAAGTCGAACCCGTCTCGGTCGCAACAGCCTGCTGGGTAAACTCATTGCCATTACGGCGCAAGAAGTCCATCGTTGCAGAACGGTCATCATTGTTGGCAAACTGCATCACAATGGTGTTGTTGCTTAAGTTCAGGCTATTAAATTTCAGGTTGTTATCACGTAACTGACGACGTAGATCCGTCGCAGAGGTTTCCATACGCTGGGAAATGGCCTTGTCCATATCCACTTCAAGCAAGAAGTGAACACCACCACGTAAATCCAGGCCGAGCTTCATTGGTTTGGCACCAATTTTTTGCAGCCATTCTGGGGTGGTCGGGGCAAGGTTCAGTGCAACCACGTAATCATCACCTAAACCACGACGTAAAGCCTCTTTGGCTTTAAGTTGCGATTCACTTGAATCTACACGTAATAAGGCTGCATTGTTGCCAAAGCTATTGTCATGGGTGGCAATATTTTCAGTTTTTAAAATTTGCTCTGCTTTTTGTACGATGCTTGCATCAATTTGAGTACCGGCTTTGGCACCCGAAATCTGTACAGCAGGTTCATCTGGATACAAACTTGGCAGGGCATATAAAGTACTGATCACCAGGACAACCAGGATCAGTACATATTTCCATGCTGGGTAACGCATTCGTTTTCTTCTTAAAATGAAAAAGTCGTGCGAGGGCACGACTATTTTTGATTAAAGGTTATTTAAAGTGCCTTCAGGTAGGACTGAGATCACACTTGCACGTTGAACTTTGACTTCTACACCACGGCTCAATTCAACCACTGCGAAGTCACCTTCAATCTTGGTGATTTTGCCCATTAATCCGCCTGCAAATACCACTTCACTGCCAACGCCAAGGCTGTCGACCAAAGCACGGTGTTCTTTGGCACGTTTAGATTGAGGACGCCAGATCAAGAAATAGAAGATTGCAATAAAAACAGCAATCATCAAAAGGTTCGCCATCATGCTTGGTTGTTGTGCAGCTTCACCTGCAGCGTGAGCAGTCGAAATAAAAAGGCTCATTACATTTTCCTAAAATAAAAAACTGGTGATCAACTCGATAATAAATTGACATATTCTTGCAATTTACATTGTCTTTTTCCTCAGCGCAAATGCTGATGGATTAATCTTGCGGACAAGGTGGCACTTCCAGGCCACGGCGGGCATAAAAGTCATGAACAAATTCGTCAAATGTACCGTTGTCTAATGCATCACGCATTGCTTCAGTCAAACGCAGGTAATAGCGCAGATTATGAATCGTACCGAGCATAGAGCCGAGCATTTCCCCACATTTCTCAAGATGGAATAAATAGGCACGGGTAAAGTTCTGGCAGGTATAGCAGTCGCAATGCGGATCGAGTGGGCTTTGGTCATGACGGTATTTACTGTTACGGATTCGCACCAAGCCGTCTGTCACAAAATAGTGACCGTTACGTGCATTTCGGGTTGGCATTACGCAGTCAAACATATCGACACCACGACGCACCGCTTCCACAATATCTTCAGGCTTGCCGACGCCCATCAAATAACGCGGTTTGTCTGCAGGCATTTTTTCTGGAAGATAATCCAGTACCTTGATCATTTCCTCTTTTGGTTCGCCCACGGACAGACCACCAATCGCATAACCATCAAAGTCGATTTCTAGCAGGCCTTTTAAAGATTCATCGCGTAAATCTTCATACATGCCGCCTTGAATAATACCGAACAGCGCATTACGGTTTTTCAGCACGTCATGATGCTGGGTTTTGCAGCGTTTCGCCCAGCGCAAAGACAGCTGCAACGATTTTTGCGCTTCTTCATGCGTTGCAGGGTAGGGGGTACATTCGTCAAAAATCATCACAATGTCAGAGTTCAGCGTGTGCTGAATATCCATTGAAATTTCAGGAGATAAAAATACTTTTGAACCATCAATCGGCGAGCGGAAGGTGACACCTTCTTCTTTAATTTTACGCATTGCGCCCAGACTGAAGACCTGGAAGCCGCCTGAATCGGTCAAAATGGGACTATTCCATTTCATAAAGCCGTGCAGGCCGCCATGTTCACGAATTACATCCAGTCCTGGACGTAAATACAAATGGAAGGTATTGCCCAGAATGACTTGAGATTTGATCTCTTTAATGTCGCGTGGCAACAGGCCCTTGACCGTACCATACGTACCCACAGGCATGAACATCGGAGTTTCCACCACACCATGTTCAAGCGTTAAACGACCACGACGGGCACGGCCCGACTGACCTAATTTTTCAAACTTCATAGGAGTTCCACATCAAGGCGAAAAAACAGTTCGCTGATTGTTATAGCTAAAGGGCGCTATTTTCCTTGATTCTTACACTAAACGCCAGCATTGTAGAGCATTCGCTCTGTAATTTTATTTATCGCTGAAGCTAGGGAACATCCGGAGATATTGGCGGATGGGCAGAAAACTGCTGCAAGCGCTGCTGGATATCTTCCCGGCTAAGGGCGCAGCTGCCATCCGGCTCAGAGGCCATTGCAGCGATATGCTGGATCAGTTTCTGGATATAAATATTGCTATCGACAAAGTAGGATTCCAAGGTCAGCAAATAGGCATCTTGTGCCACTTGCAAATAGTCATAAGGCTCCATCACCAGCATCTGCTCTAGATCAATCAAGATATCTTTGTCGTTTTGCGAGAGTTTCAAGCGTTTCTGTATGGCAGGTAAATGAGTAGTTTGTCTGGATGCCAGAAATTTCTGTAAATGAATATGCTCAGGATTAAGTGTCTGTGCAGATTGGCATTCAAATTCGACTTGGGTGGGCAGGCTCATGAAAAAAAGGATGCCATCCAGATCCAGACCATAAGCCTCAGAAAGACGATGTTTGGTCTGTTTAAAACTCTCCAGCAATAAATCCAGATGCGTCGCATGCAGCTGTTTTTGCTGTGCCAATACCGGATGGTCAAAGCTGTGCTGGGTTTTAAAATAATCGGCCAGCAAGGTTTTAAAGGGAATGAGTCCAGAGTGGGGCAAAGCGTGGGCCCGATAACGCCATTTCCGGACATTCCAGCGATCCTGTTCCTCCAGATATTGCTGAAGATATTCCGGATCTTTAAAAATACTGCGTTCAGTCGAAATGGCCAGATCATCCAGCAGTAAAAATTCGTCAAAGACCAGACTACAGGCATAGATTTGATCATCCTGATAATGGTCGTATAACCGATAAAATTCCTCGACCAGCGTCTGTTGCAAGTGCTCTAAATAATCCAGCATAATTTTTATTCTTTATATTATAAGTTTTAGATAGGTACAGCCGCATCCTTGGCTATTTTTATAATAAGTTAATGCGCCAAGGATGCAAAATTTTATCAGATCTTGCTGTTCACTCAGTGAAAGTTCGGACGGTAATCAAAATTCTGTGTCACGCTTTGATCACGGAATGGACGTACCACTTTTTTTCTGAGTAACATATTATTAATGATGTTGTGCGGAAAAATCTGGATCTGGTTGTTAAACAGCTCGACATTGCGATTATAAATGGTAATCGCAGCACCGACATTTTCATTCTGTTCTTCAATTTCAGCCATCATTTTCAGATAGATGTCATTGGCTTTCAGCTCCGGGTAGTTTTCAATCACCACATTCAGGCTATGCATTAACTGTTTATTCAGGCTTTCAATGCGTTGTAACTGCCCAATATCGGCATCCTTGATATTCAGGTTCATGATGTTCTGACGCAGTTCGGTGACTTTTTCTAGCGTGCCTTTTTCAAAACTCGAGTATTGCTCGACCAGCGGTTGCAGCCCATCCAGAATTTTCAGTTTTTGCCGTTCATAACTGGCGACATCCGACCAGGCGCGAATCGTGGCGTTGTGATGACGGACAATACTGTTGCGGATCATGATAATCGTGACAATCAGCGCCACAATGATCAAACATAAAATCAAAAATCCCATCCGAGATCTCCCCAAGCTATATCTATATTTTAAAAATGATGCGAAAAATTTATTTTAAAAACTGCAGCAGATCATGTTGTAAGTTTTCGAGCTGTTTTAATTTAAACGTTCTCAGGTGGCCGCGCAATGTGGAAATATCGCTAATATTCTGCTGCTTGCTCGATACCTGAAATAAATCATGGGGCCCCAGATAGCACAGCATCTTATTTTCTGGGTGAAACAGTAAATCTCCCTGACGCTGTTCAAAAAAATCGGCCAGTCGCAGCACAAAACCCGAACTGAGTAATTTGGCAGTTTGCAGCATATCGCTGCCATAAAAGCTTAAGCGCTGATTGGTGCGAATATCGCTGCTGTGCCAGGGATGGCTATAAGGATAATAAAATTTCTTTCTGGAAGTCGTAACGGCCAGTCCCTGAATCTGGATATCAAAAACAAACACGCCCCACAGGTCTTTATGGACCTGCATCAGTTTGACTGGCTGGCCTTCCTTGTTTCGGGCCTGTACTTCATCAATATAGTGGTATTGAAATAGCAGCACCTGATGTTGCTGGCCGTTTTCATCCTCCCAGACCGTGCTGGCATAACGCTGAATCTCATTACTCAACGAACCTTGATTGAATACTGGAAATAATTGTTTTAAATGCCGGATAAAGTGCAGGGGATTAAGAGGCATGGAAATATGCTGTGGCTGTTTTTGAAAGGCAAGCTGATATTTCTTGGCCAGTGCTTGTTCTTCCAGAAAAGCAATGACTTCCTCTAATGGCTGCTGTTGTTCATAGCAAATATAGGCCCAGAAGATGCAGAGACAGCCGAGAAAAACACTGCTCTGAATCCAGATATTTCCCGGAGCAATAAAAATGCTGCCAATCAGAAAAAGGCCAATTCCGGCAAGCGCAAGCGGCAGGTTATTTTCAAACTTGAGCGTAATTGGGCCATTCCAGGGATGCAGCCCGTCGAGCAGTTCTTGATGAGTTTTGGCCTGTTGGCCCAGTTCCCAGAGCCGAGCGATATTCTGAAACACCACTGCATTTTTCTTTCGGCGAATATGAATGGACTGTTGTACAGACTCGATCGGCATGGGCAATGGTTCTCAATTATTTCACCTGATCAATCAGCATGGCATCGCCATAACTGAAGAAGCGATATTTGCTGTCTACTGCATGCTTATAAGCATTCAGAATATTGTCACGGTTGGACAAGGCAGACACCAGCATTAACAGGGTCGATTCTGGTAAATGGAAGTTGGTGATCAAACGATCGACCACTTTAAACTGATAACCCGGATAGATGAAAATCTGGGTATCACCTGTCCAGGCTGCCAGTTCACCGTGATGTGCTTGTGCTGCACTTTCGACTGCACGGGTGGCAGTCGTGCCTACGGAAATGACTTTATTACCGCGGGCTTTGGTCTGGCGAATCATCTCGACTGCAGTTTCAGGGACATCGCACCATTCACTGTGCATGATGTGATTTTGAATATCATCAGTACGCACTGGCAGGAAAGTACCTGCGCCGACATGCAGGGTCACAAAGGTTTTTTGAACTCCTTTGGCTTCCAATTTTGCCAGCAGGTCAGCATCAAAATGCAGGCTGGCAGTAGGTGCTGCAACGCTGGCCAGTTTGGTTGGGTCATTAAACACGGTTTGATAACGTTCAGTATCAATCTCTTCCGCTTCACGGTTGAAATAAGGCGGAATCGGCAAGGCGCCGTATTGATCCAGCACATCGAGAATTGGTTGTGAAAATTCTACAATAAACAGATTTTCATGACGGCCTTGTACGATCACTTTCACTGCATCCGGGCCAATAAAAAGCTCTGCACCGGCTTTCGGAGTATTACTGGCCTTGATATGGCAATAGGCAATAAAGCGATCTTGCATACGCTCAACCAGCACTTCTACCGCACCGCCTGAAGCACGTTTACCTTTTAAACGGGCCTTCATGACTTTGGTGTCATTCAATATCAACAAGTCGCCGTCTTCAAGTAAATCCAGAATGTCAGTAAATTGATGGTCATGATATTGACCTTGGGTATCGAGGTGCAGCAGGCGAGAGGCACTGCGGGTTTCCAGTGGATAGCGAGCAATTAGCTCATCGGGGAGATCAAAATTAAAATCAGAAAGTTGCATGATGATTTACGCTAAAAAAACTGCGGCTAGTATAAACTTTTTTCTTTTTTATAGCGGGAATTGCTCGATTTTAAAACGAAAAAATGCCATTTGTTTTAAAAATAAACAAATGTAAATATTCTGCGTTGACAGTGCCGAGAAATCGCGTATTATACCTTTCATCCACTCCCGAGGTGGTGAAATTGGTAGACGCGGCGGACTCAAAATCCGCTGTCAGAGATGACGTGTCGGTTCGAGTCCGACCCTCGGGACCAAAATTCTAAAAAACCCCAAGCACATTCAGTCTTGGGGTTTTTTATTGTCTGTATATTTAAAAGTATTTATTTTCATCATTTCTTAAAATGGTTTTTGACTGAATTTGAGTGGTTTTGTCAGTAAGATGATGATTTATATCTATAGCGAAAAATAGATTAATTGAATAACTTTGATACATCAATCAGAAATAAAAAAACCGGCGCCTAGACGCCGGTTTTGTTATTTTACATTACTGATCAAGTCAGTTTTGCAAAAGCTTAGATCGTAGCAAGTGCTGCATTCAAAGTAGCACTTGGACGCATCACTGCATTTACTTTTTCTTGATCAACAGCGTAGTAACCACCGATGTCTACTGATTTTCCTTGAACTTCTGCAAGCTCAGCAACGATTTTCTCTTCATTTTCAGCTAAAGTTTTTGCAAGAGGTGCAAACTTCGCTTTCAATTCAGCATTTTCGTCTTGAGCAGCAAGTTCTTCAGCCCAGAATTTCGCCAGGTAGAAATGGCTGCCACGGTTATCAAGCTCACCTGTACGACGAGAAGGTGACTTGTCGTTATCCAGTAATTTACCAGTTGCACGGTCTAAAGTTTTGGCAAGTAACTTGATGTTGTCATTGCCTTCTTTAATACCCATTTCTTCTAAAGATACCGCCAACGCCATGAATTCACCGAGTGAATCCCAACGTAAGTGGTTCTCTTCAACTAACTGCTGTACATGTTTAGGAGCAGAACCGCCTGCACCTGTTTCGTACATGCCGCCACCCGCCATTAACGGCACGATAGACAACATTTTCGCAGATGTACCCAATTCCATGATTGGGAACAAGTCAGTCAGGTAGTCACGCAGGATGTTACCTGTTACCGAAATAGTATCTAGACCGCGTGCAACACGTTCAAGCGTATAACGCATTGCACGTACTTGTGACATGATCTGGATATCAAGACCAGTGGTGTCATGATCTTTCAGATATTTTTCAACTTTCTTGATCAGTTCGTTTTCGTGTGGACGGTACGGGTCAAGCCAGAAGATTGCTGGCATGCCAGAGTTACGTGCACGAGTAACTGCAAGTTTCACCCAGTCACGAATCGGTGCGTCTTTCACCTGACACATACGCCAGATATCGCCTTCTTCCACGTTTTGTGACATCAACACTTCGCCTGTTTCTAGGTCAGTGATGTTCGCAACACCTGCTTCAGGAATTTCGAAAGTCTTGTCGTGTGAACCGTATTCTTCCGCTTTTTGCGCCATCAAACCAACGTTAGGTACAGTACCCATGGTTTTTGGATCGAAGTTGCCATTCCATTTACAGAAATTGATCATTTCCTGGTAAATACGTGCGAAAGTTGATTCAGGCATGACTGCTTTACAGTCGTAAGGCTTGCCGTCAGCGCCCCACATTTTACCGCCACCACGAATCATTGCAGGCATAGAAGCATCTACAATCACGTCGTTTGGTGAATGGAAGTTAGTGATGCCTTTTGCAGAATCAACCATCGCTAAAGCTGGACGGTGTTCTTGACAAGCATGTAAATCAGCAATGATTTCTTCACGTACAGAGGTTGGTAAAGTTTCAAGCTTTTCGTAAAGACCCGCCATACCGTTATTGACATTAATGCCAAGCTCATCAAAAAGCTTGCCATGTTTTTCGAATGCTTCTTTGTAGTAGATTCTTACACAGTGACCAAATACGATTGGGTGAGACACCTTCATCATGGTTGCTTTAACGTGTAAAGAGAACAGGATGCCTGCTTCACGACAGTCTTCAAGTTCTTTCTCGTAGAAGTCGCAAAGTGCTTTCTTGCTCATGAACATTGAATCGATGATTTCGCCGTCCAGAAGCGCAACTTTTGGCTTAAGAACAATCGCTTCACCAGACTTGGTGATCAATTCCATTTTTACATTCCGTGCGCGGTCTAAAGTCATCGACTTTTCGCCGTGGTAGAAGTCACCTTCGTCCATGTGTGAAACGTGAGTTTGCGACCACTGTTTCCACTCGCTCATAGAGTGCGGGTGTTTTTTCACGTAGTTTTTAACGGCAGCAGGTGCACGACGGTCTGAGTTACCTTCACGTAGAACAGGGTTTACTGCTGAACCAAGACATTTGCTATAACGTGCCTTGATTGCTTTTTCTTCTTCAGTGGTCGGGTTTTCAGGATAGTCAGGGATTGCATAGCCTTTAGACTGAAGTTCCTTGATACACGCTGTTAGCTGGCCAACAGAAGCACTGATATTTGGGAGTTTGATAATGTTCGTGTCTGGATCTTGTGTAAGACGACCTAGCTCAGCTAGAGTGTCAGGCACCTTTTGCTCTTCGCTTAGGTAATCTGTAAATTCGGAGAGCACGCGCACAGCTACAGAGATGTCACTTTTGACGATCTCAACGCCAGCTGGCTTAGTAAAGGTCTCAATGATCGGCAGCAGAGAATAAGTCGCCAGTAATGGCGCCTCGTCGGTCAGTGTGTAAATGATAGTTGACTTTCCACCAGCCATATATAGCCCCTTGCGTTGGATTGAGTTTCTGAGGACCGAACTTTTGGCCCAGCCTCTTTGAACCGATTTGCTTAAATAAAAACATTGAGAGTATCGTCTTTCAGCGCATTTCAGTCAACGAAATATGCCTTTAGATTGAAATTTGGGTGAAAATTTGTACAGATTTGTATGGTTTAGCCGTGTTTATATTTTGTACAAAAAAATAATCATCTTCTGCTGTAAATCCTGATGAAAATGATCGGAAATGATTCGCTAGCCAATTGTATTCACTGAAAATGGTTTTTTGAGTCCGACATAGACTTAAACTGATCCTCGAGATGTATATCGGTACCGAATGACTTCATGCTGTTTTGCGCAAATTCAGTCAGGCTGATGATGCAAATTTGTCCTTGGCAGATGGCTACATCATCATGGAATAGCTTTGCGCTATACTGGCAAGCATTAATGAAATGATCTTAAAGATTGACACTAACAAGGAAATGTAATGCCCAGCCTGTTTATTGTAATGCTCGGTGGTCGTCATGCCCGTGCCAATACAGAAGTTCATGATGTGGTTTTGGCTGTGGGGGAGAGTCTGGAAGATACCTATCCGCAATTAAAAAATGCCTGGTTTGCGGAACAGAAAGGCTTGCATATTGATGCCTGGGCGCAAATCAACGGGCTAGAGTTCGAGGGCAAGTCCTATGTGCTGCAATTTACTGATGCACAGCCACAGCAATCCGATGAAAAACTTTGGCTGATTAATCTGGGTGGTTATGATCCACGTGAGTTTGGTGAGTTACATCGTTATGTGTTGGTGGTTGCGCAGAATGCTATGGTCGCTAAACAGCGCGGTAAAGCTTACTTCGCCCGGCACTGGCAAAAACAGCATACCGACCGCGTGCTGGATGTAGATGACTGTATTGCCATCGATCAGGTTTATGGCCACTACGTCCAACTGCTAGAGGGTAGTTTTAGCGGCAATCGCTGGGAAAATACCTATCTCACGATTTAAAGCAGTTTGCGATTGAATTAAACTTGCGGCTGGCTTGATGATTCGATAAGCGGTTTAAAAAATCTCTTTATCAAAATTTAATAATTGGCATAATACTGCCAAGGAAAAACAGTTTTGACTGAGATGGAATGTCTTAAATGGATTTAATTCAGGCAAATGGACAACCACGTTATGGACGTTTCAAGGAGCTTCCAAAAAGTATTGACTATCAGGCATATCAATACAAAAATCCTTATGGTCATGTGCTGTCAGGCTGGCGTAAGCATCTAAAATATAAAAAATTCAAATTCTGTAGTATTCAGCACGAGCATTATACGATTGGATTGGCAATTGCCGATATCGCATGGGCAGGGCATGGTTTTGTCTATGTCTATAACCATATGAGCAATGAAGTGCTGGAATGGAATGCGATTAATTTCCTGTCACGCAACACTGTGCTGGATGAACAGCCACTGTTTAATCATAGTTATTTCCATAAGTCACCTTTTCAGATCGATATCCAGCATGCCAACGGCGTGCGTTATATCAACGTCAGCAAATACGGCGAAATTAAACTCAGTGCCCGGATTTTCTGTGCCGGAACCGATCCACTGAGTATGTGCAGTCCGACCGGCATCAATGGCTGGACCTATACTCAGAAACTGACCACTTTGGGCTGTGAAGGCTTTTTCATTAACAAGCAGGGTGAAACCATTCAGTTTAATGAACGCAGCTTTGCTTCTCTGGATGATACCTGTGGCTTTTTGCGCCCGGAAACGGCCTGGTTCTGGTTGTCCTGTAATTTCTGGGATGTGAACCATAATCGGATTGGACTTAATCTGGCTTCAGGTGTGAATGAAAGTTTTGGCAATGAAAACTGTCTGTGGATCAATGGCAAGATTTATCCGTTGGCCGATGTGCTGTTCCAGCAGGAATCGGAAAACCAATGGACGATTCAGTCGCTGGATGAAAAATTGAATCTGATGGTGAGTACAGGCTGGCGCCGTTATGAAAATCTGAACCTGCGTCTGGTCGGAAGTCAGTTTAGTCAGTGGCAAGCCAAGGTTTCCGGAACGATCCAGCAGGATGATCAGGAAATTATTTTACTGAATGAATATGCCTTGCTTGAGCAGCATTATGCCAAATGGTAAAAGTGCAGGACATAAGACCTAATTTAAAAGCCTTCAATTTTTGAAGGCTCTTTTGATTTGAGCTTAATCTTTGGCGGCCTGCCAGAAGGCTTCACCTGCTTGAATTGGATCATTGGTTTCGGCTAAGGTTTTTACCCAGACATCGTATTGCGCAATCACAGGATGTTGACTGGGATGAAAATCTTTTTTAAACCAGTCCCGATATTGTGGGCCCATACGGGTCAAGGTACCGTTACGGCCAAACAACCAGGGCAGTCCTTTCAGGTTCATTTGCAAACGCTCTAAGACACTGAACCCATCATGTTTCAGCATGACATTGGCGCGATAGGCAGTATAACTAAACATCAAAAATGTCGTGCTGAGCAGGGTCATTTTGCGCATCCATTCAGGTGTTTTTGCAATATCTTTCATCACGTCAAAAGCCACATCACGATGTTCCATTTCTTCAATCGCATGCCAGGCAAACATGGCACGTACATAAGGATGCCCGTCTTTTAAGGTGGATTTTTGACCGTAAAAAGTTTCAGCCATCAGCGCAGTCAAGTGTTCTGCCGCTGCCGTCGTGGCAATATTGAACTGTGCTGAACGATGTTTGAGGTCATGAGCGAACATATTATTCAGACGCTCAATAAAATCATCGACAGGCATGCCTTGTTCACGCATCAGCTGGTTCATTTTCTCATGGGCAATGCCGTGCTGTGCTTCCTGACGAATAAAATCTGCCACACGTTTTTGCAGCTCCGGGTCTGTGATCTGATCTCGGAACAGGCGCACACTCTGAATAAAATAACGCTCGCCATCTGGAAAGGTCAGGCTCAAGGCATCGAACATGCGGGTCAGAAAGGGGTCACCGCCAAACCAGTAGCGCGGGATTTCATCCAGTTTAAAATCAAGCTGGGTCCGGACCACGGGCTTTATTGAAGATTTTAATACTGCATTCATCTTATGAATTCTTTTTTGTGACGATGCTGACAGTATGTCGGGGAATGCCGTAATTGTTTTGACAGTGCTTGCCAATTTTTATACATTTTATGCCAAATGAAAATAAAACTGCTTAGACTAAAGCAGGCAGCGGGAAGCGCGCATGCAAGAAATTAAAATATCCAATGGTTATATTCAGCTTTGGGCGACTTATCTGCGCAGTCTGCAAATTGAGCCTTTGGAAGCTGACTTTCTGCAAGATGTACATGAAGCGCTTATCCCCCTGATTGATCAGCCTTTTGCCACGCAAGTGCCGCTGGAATTATTAAATCAGCTTCTGTTAAGAACCCGGCAACATTTAAACTGTCCACAACTAATTTTCGAGATCGTGCAGGTTATTCGTCCAGAACATTTTGGCGTGCTCGGTTATATGGCTTCGCGAAGCAGCAGCGTTGCGGAAATGATCCGGCATATCATTCGCTTTCAACGACTGGTGATTGATGGCAGTGAGTTTGTACCTTTGCAATTGAAGCAGCGTGAACACAGTCTTGAATTATTTTGGGCCTATCTGGATGAAAAATATAATCTGTTAAATGAGCTGACCATGGCCGCGATGGTGCAGTTGGGGCATGTCATTTTGCAGGATCATCAACTGTTACTGCACTGTGTACGTTTTGCCCATGCGCCCGACAGGGGGCAAATGCATTATCAAAAGTTTTTTGCCAGTGAGGTGAGATTTTCTCAGGACTATTATGGCATAGAGCTGGATTTGCAAGGACTGGCACATGGGTCTGAGCAGGCTGATCCAATCCTGTTGCAGCTACTGGTTCATCAGGCAGAACAGGCGATTGCAGCCAAGCCGCCCCTTGAAAATCATTTGGAACAGGCGCAGCAAATGATTGCCGAACAGCTGCGGACCCAGCATCAGGCCATTAAAGTTGAACAGCTTGCCCGGCAGTTGTTGATGTCGACACGTAGTTTGCAGCGCTTATTCAGTACACAGGGCACTTCATTTAAAAAACTGCTGGAACAGCAGCGGATTAAACGTTGCGAGCTGTTGTTGCAGCAGGGATTAGGTCTGACCGAGATTGCCGAGCAGCTGGATTATTCTGATCAGTCGGCTTTGGCACGGGCCTATAAGGCAGCCACCGGACAGACCTTGTTAGAGCGAAAAAGGCAGTTACACAAAGCACGAAGCTGAAAAAAGCGACCGGTATCGGTCGCTTTTTTATTTTCGCAGGATGATGGATTAAGTGCTTGCTTTCACCTGAGGGAATCTAAACGCGATCGCAGCAATCGCAAAAATGGCCAGAATCCAGCAATAGTACACACCACCAATCAGTTCAACCGGCGAGATTTTTGCAATGGAACAGGCCAGTAGTAACTGTGCGCCATAAGGAATTAAACCCTGTACCACGCAAGAGAAAATATCCATCAGTGCCGCAGAACGCTTGGGATCCACCCCGTATTCTTTGGCGACTTCACGCGCCATATCACCAGACAGAATAATCGCCACGGTATTATTGGCCACAAAGATATTCGAAAACACCACCAGAAAACTAATCCCGATTTCGCCGGCACGTTGCTTCCCAACTTTAAATAGACGGGTCAAGCTATAAATGCGCTCGATCAGCCAGCGTAAACCGCCTTCTCGTTGCATGATCGCCGAGAGGCCACCCAGGAACATCGACAATAACGCCACTTCAAACATGCCGACAAAGCCATCATAAATTGAAGTATTCAGTTTGAGCAGATCAAATTCAGCTGTGGCAAACAGGCCAAACAAGCCGGAAAGTAACACCCCAATGGTCAGCACAGCGAGAACGTGTAAACGGCTAAAGGCTAAAATAAATACGGCGATATAAGGTAAAACCAGAAGCCAGTTAAAATCCTTGTATTCCACTGCATTGCTACTACTGGTACTCAACACGTAAATCAAAATAGTGACGATTGAGGCTGGAACCGCAATCCAGACGTTGACCCTGAACTTGTCACGCAGTTGTACGCGTTGGCTGGTGGTCGCCGCAATGGTGGTGTCTGAGATCATGGACAGGTTATCACCAAACATGGCACCACCGACCACTGCACCAATCGCATAAATCACATCAATATCGGTAACCTGGGTGAAACCAAAAGCGATTGGCGCACAAGCCGCAATGGTGCCCATGGAGGTACCCATCGCCGTGGCAATAAAGGCCGAGATCACAAATAACATCGGCAGAATAAATGTGGGTGGAATCACCGACAGGCCCATCTGCACGGTGGCGTCGACGCTGCCAATGGCGCTACTGACGCTGGCAAAGGCGCCGGCCAGCATAAACACCATAAACATCAGAATTAAGTTTGGATGACTGGCACCTCTGAGGAATTCCTCAATGCCCTGGTTGAGTTTGCCGCGATACACTAATGCAGCCAAGATAATCGCAGGCAGGGCAGCCACAGGCGCTTTCACCTGATAGAACGCGAACTCGGTTCCGATCAGGGAATGATAGATCCCGCTACCCAAAAATATGGTTAAAAATACAATAAGCGGCAGCAGTGCAATGGCGCGTGCCTGCACTGTAGCCTCAGAATCAGTCTGCATAGGAGATAAAAAAGTAAGAGAATAGGACTAGTATAAAGCAGGTTTTGCTATTTCAGAAAACTTTAAATGAATGCGCTAACATCTGCATTTTTATTAATTTTTATATGATAAAAATAAGTTTATCTAAATATTCAGGATTTTAGGTAATAGCAAAATTAGGCATCTTTGATCATTGAGAAAAAAATCAAAATAATCGTAAATAGACCCTTCCGAATTGTTTTGAAATCTTCGCACAGGAAATGAAGTACTCGAGGTCGGTATCGCAGACTGTTCATTGGACAAAAAATAGCGTTACAATGCGATGTCTTGTATTTCTACATAGTCAATGCCTCAAGTTTGAAACACGTTAAGGAAAATACCACCCTATGTCACGTTTAGCCACACGATTTGGACAACTTAAATCTCAACAGCGTAAAGCTTTAGTTTCTTATGTCATGGCGGGTGATCCGCATCCAGAAGTCACAGTGCCTTTGCTGCATGAGATGGTGGAAGCGGGTGTCGACGTGATTGAGCTGGGACTTCCTTTCTCAGACCCGATGGCGGATGGGCCGGTGATTGCGCTAGCTGCCGAACGTGCTTTGGCAGGTGGAACCAATACGCTAGATGCCCTGCAGATGGTGAAAGAATTTCGTTTGAAAGACCGCGAAACACCGGTGGTGCTGATGGGTTATCTGAATCCGGTTGAAGTAATTGGCTATGAAAAGTTTGTGGCTTATGCCTATGAATGTGGAGTAGACGGTGTGCTGCTGGTGGACTTGCCACCAGAAGAAGCACAAAGTCTGGGTGAAGTACTGGAAAAATATGACATGGATCAGATTTTCCTGCTGGCACCCACTTCAACCGATGCACGTATTCAACATGTAGCAAAACAGGCCAGCGGCTTTATTTACTATGTGTCACTGAAAGGCGTGACCGGTGCAGCAACTTTAGATGTCTCTGAAGCCGCTGCACGCATTCAAAAGATTAAAGCTGTGACTGATGTTCCTGTAGGCGTAGGTTTCGGTATCAGTGATGCTGCATCTGCGAAAGCGATGGGTGTTGCTGCCGATGCAGTTATTGTGGGTAGTGCGTTTGTAAAGCAGTTTGCAACGCTCGCACCAGAACAAGCCGTTATTGCAACGGTGAATAAAGTCAAGGAGCTTCGAGCAGCGCTCGATGAGTTAGTATGAGTCAACAACTGAAATCAGGCAAAATTCTGAGCCCATCGACCCCATGGACGGAGCGTACTGTTCCGGGCATTCAGGTACCCGATGAGCAAACGGCATATAAAGCGACATTTACCGAGCCTACGATTGAGTGCCCTGAATGTCATGCATTGGTGACCCGTACTGCGATGTCATTTAATGCTTATGTCTGTCCGCAATGTGATGAACATTTGCGCATGAAAGCCCGCGAACGTCTGAACTGGTTCTTTGATCAGGTACAAACAGAATTGGGTCAGGAATTTATAGCCAAAGATCCGCTGAAATTTGTCGATAGCAAAGCGTATCCCGATCGTATGGCTGAAGCGCAAAAGAAAACCGGTGAAACTGAAGCACTGGTGGTAATTCAGGGTTTGCTGAAAGGCGTACCGATGATTGCCTGTGCGTTTGAGTTCGACTTCATGGGAGGTTCTATGGGCACAGTGGTCGGTGACCGCTTTGTTCAGGCTGCAGAACATGCGATTGAAGCTCGTCAACCTTTGATCTGTTTTGCTGCTTCGGGTGGTGCTCGTATGCAGGAAGGCATGTTGTCCCTGATGCAAATGGCGCGTACTTCGGCTGCGATCCAGCGTTTAAAAGAAGCAGGTCTGCCTTATGTAGTGGTATTGACTCATCCAGTGTACGGCGGTGTGACCGCATCATTGGCAATGCTGGGTGATGTACATATTGCTGAACCGAAAGCGATGATTGGCTTTGCCGGTAAACGTGTGATCGAACAGACTGTACGTGAAAAACTGGAAGAACCGTTCCAGCGCGCGGAATATTTGCTTGATCATGGGGTAATCGATCAGATTGTTCACCGTCATGCATTACGTGATACAGTTTATCGTATCGTTACGAAGTTGATGAATTTGCATTGAACACAGCACCCTTAGCAACAGATTCTTTAAATACATGGCTCGATTATTGGAGCCATGTTCACGTTACGGGTATTGATTTAGGTCTGGAACGGGTTATTCCTGTGGCTGAAAAGCTGGGCGTGACATCTCCAGAGGCCAAAGTGCTGACGGTGGCAGGAACCAATGGTAAGGGTTCGACCACCACCACGCTGGCCGCGATCCTGAATGCGCAAGGCTTCAAGGTCGGGCTATATCAATCCCCCCACGTGTACCGTTTCAATGAGCGTGTTAAATTGCGCGGCATTGAAGTGGAAGATCAGTTGCTGATTGATGCTTTTGTTCAGGTCGATCAGGCTCGTCGCGAATGCGGTTTGAGCCTGTCTTTCTTTGAAGCCACGACACTGGCTGCTTTTGTGATTTTTAAAGATCAAGGCTGTGATGTCTGGGTACTGGAAGTGGGTTTAGGCGGCCGTCTGGATGTGGTCAATGTGGTCAATCCAGATGTGGCGGTAATTACCAATATTGGTCTGGATCATACCGACTGGCTTGGTGACACCATTGAGAAAATTGCTTTTGAAAAGGCCGGAATTATTCGCCCGGATATTCCCGTGGTATTTGGTGGACAGCAACAGATCCCGCAAGCTATTCTAAATAAAGCCCAAGAATGTAAAGCACCCTTGTATGCAATCAACCGGGATTATTTTTATGAAGCCTTTGAAGATGGCCAAAGCTGGGCTTTTGCTTCATCAGGTACGACCTTAAAACTCCCTACAGGTTCACTGGCATTAGATAATATTTCTACCGCCGTGGCCGCCATTCTGCTGAGCGAATTAAACGTCAGCCAGCAGGCAATTGCACAAGGCATTCAAACGGCAAAATTGCCGGGACGTTTTGAAATCCGTCAAATCCAGAATAAAACCGTGATTTTTGATGCAGGACATAACCCGCATGGGGTGGAATTTCTGCTGAAACAATTACGAGATTATTTAAATTACAATCAAAAATATAATGAAGTCATTTGTGTATTTTCAATGCTGGCAGATAAAGATATAAATTCTGTCGTCAAGTTATTGAAAGACACGGTTCAATTGTGGAAAATTGCACCATTATTCGTCCCACGTGCGGCAGAGGTCACAGTTTTGGCTGATGCTTTAAGCGGTGAGGCGGTAGAACAATTTGACAATGTAAAATTAGCTTTTAAATCAGCACTGGATCAAACAGATAATAATCAGCTGATTTTGGTATGTGGATCATTTCATACCTTAGAAGCGGTATGGGAGTATTTGGAAGAATGTCAATGAATAACAAACAGCGCTGGATGGGCGGTGTTGTTTTACTCGGTGGTGGTGTTTTATTGGCAGCATTACTCCTGAAAGGCCAAGATGAAATCAATCAGGACCGTCAGCAAAATCCGGCACAGGCTGCGGAAGTTGAAAATAAAGAGACAGGCAATCATTCGCTCGGTTCTTTGACGGTCGATGTGGAAACAGAAAAGCGTTTACTTGAACAGCAACGTCGTGACCGGGAAAAATCGGTTGCAGAGCAGGAAGCACGTGCAGCCGAATTTTTAGCGATGCAACAGCAGGCTGAAGCAGATGCTGCGCGTAAAGCGGCTGAAGAATATGCTGCCCTGAATGCACACCGCCTGGGACAGCAAAGTTCCGATAATATTCCGCCAGAACTGGTTGAAGACGAACAGGCCAAGCAGAAACGTCTGGCTGAAGAAAAAGCGGTGCAAGAAAAAAAGTTAGCCCAGCAGCAGCTGGACCAACAAAAAGCCAATAGTTCTACTGATGCAGCCAAGAAAGAAGCAGAGCGTAAAGCTGCTGAAAGTAAAGCCGCTGAAGAAAAACGCAAGTTAGAACAACAGCAAAAAGCCGAAGCAGAACGTAAGGCGGCTGAAGCAAAACGTAAAACCGAGGAAGAGCGTAAAGCGGCTGAAAAGAAAGAAGCTGAACGTAAAGCAGCCGAAGAAAAACGTAAGGCCGACGAAAAGCGTAAAGCTGAAGAAGCTAAGAAAAAGGCTGCAGCCGAAGAAGCCAAGAAGAAAGCAGAAGCTGAACAGGCGCGTAAGTTACTGGAAGGTGAAGAGGACAAGCAATGGATGGTGCAGGTGGCACTGGCAGCGAATGAAGCCAATGCGGATGCTGTAGCAGCCAAACTGCGTGCCAAAGGTTATAAGGTCACCAAAAGCTCAACTTCTAAAGGTGTACGCATCATGGTGGGGCCGTCCAAAGACCGTGAGACTGCAGATGCACTTCGTAAGAAAATTGCGTCTGATGCCAGCCTGAATATGAAATCAGCTTGGGTGAATGACTGGGTGCCGCTGGATAAGCGTTAATTCTTTGTATTAACCAAAGTTTCTGTAAATGGATTCGTGAGTTGCTCGCGAATCCATTTTACATTTTCAGGGGTGAATAGATTGTCAATATTGCGCCAAATGGCATGAAAGCCATAACCGCCATGTTTCATTTCCTGTAGTGCCTGCTCAATCGGCCAATGTTCAAAAATAATCCGGTACATGGCGACACTGGCACCGGTTCGGTCTGAGCCGTGATAACAATGCAGGAGCACCTTTTGATGATTTTGTTGTGCTTGCTGAATCAGTAGCATAATTTTCAATAAATCTTCCCGATCAATTGCCCAGGTATGTATGGGTACATGATGCAGCTGAAATTTTTCATTGCTCAAAAGAAAGCTGTCTTTATCCCGTGAACGTAAATTAATAACCACATCGATCTTATGCTGTTTTAATAAAGGAATGAGTTCAGTTGAAGGCTGCTCACTACGATAGACAAAATTGCTGATTTGATGAAAATTATGATTCTGATGAATGGGCTGTCCCCAATGCTGAGGACGTTGAGGTTCAGGCAGGGCCGGCGTGGTCATACAACCTGTCAGGAGGCAGCTCATCAGGATTGGAAATATGCAGATTTTCATACAGAGCATAGATGTTGTTTTTGTTATTTCAAGTTTAAAGTGGATATGGAATTTTGAATATAAAAAAGCCTATCCGAAGACAGGCTGTATCAACAAATCGAATCCGTGGCACGTCAATGTCGTATTCGATAAAACATAAAATCTGGAAAAATAGAGTTTCTCTTATTCTTTACTACGAGCTCCATCTTATCCTGTGCTACGCGCTTCGCTTGTCTTGCGCAAAATTAAAAAGGAGTCCTTTTAATTTGTTGCTCGAAGCATAGCTTCTCACCTTGCACAAGGGCAGAGCAGTGCTCTGCTTATCCTTGCTCAGGATGGGGCGTTAAGCGCAGGTAAGGCGTGACCGCTGTATAACCTTTTGGAAAACGTTGCTTGATTTCTTCCTCATCTTTCAGTGAAGGGATAATCACAACATCATCACCATGCTGCCAGTTCGCAGGCGTGGCCACTTTATGTTTATCGGTGAGTTGAAGTGAATCCACCACACGCAAGATTTCATGGAAATTACGGCCGGTCGATGCAGGATAAGTAATAATCAAACGGACTTTTTTATTGGGATCAATGACCACTAAAGAACGAACCGTTAGAGTTTCACTGGCATTTGGATGAATAAAGTCATATAGCTCGGAAACTTTACGATCCTGATCGGCAATGATCGGGAAATTCACCGTGGCGTTCTGGGTTTCATTAATATCTTTAATCCAGCCATGATGCGACTCCACATCATCAACTGACAAGGCAATCGCTTTAACACCACGTTTTGCAAACTCATCTTTCAGTTTTGCGGTATAGCCAAGTTCAGTCGTACATACCGGTGTATAGTCGGCAGGGTGTGAAAATAAAATGCCCCAGCTATCACCCAGAAAGTCATAAAAATTAATCAGGCCTTCACTGGATTGCTGTTCAAAATTCGGTGCGGTATCGCCTAGACGTAAACTCATCTTTTTAGCCTCAATTGGTCTTTTAGTGTCGAGATAGGATTTAATATGAACCAATTTTTTTATGATTAAAAATAGTGTTTTTTGCTTTCTTTATGAGTAAATTGCATAAGTAGGATATCCATCTATCCAGAAGCGCAAAAATCAGTCACTTAATTGACTATGTTGCACAGGGAAAATTTGCTACATTACTTTGCCTTAGATCTTAGGGCTAGAACTAAGGATCAGATTTTTTTAGCGGTTTTACAGCAAAACCCTTGTAGTTCAAATTTCTAGCACCATAATAACGACTAAGAACATATTCATTTGACAAGCAAGATTTAGAGAGTCTATTCATGTTGGCAAGTCTGATCGGAGGAATCTTCGGTACCAAAAATGAGCGCGAACTCAAACGCATGCGTAAAATCGTAGACAAGATTAATGTGCTCGAGCCGACGATATCTACCCTTAGCGATGCAGACTTATCTGCAAAAACTGAAGAATTCAAACAACGATATAATAAGGGTGAAACCCTCGATAAATTATTGCCTGAAGCATTTGCAGTCTGTCGTGAAGCGGCGAAGCGGGTGATGGGCATGCGTCATTATGACGTGCAGCTGATCGGTGGTATTACCTTGCATGAAGGCAAAATCGCAGAAATGCGTACCGGTGAAGGTAAAACCCTGATGGGTACTTTGGCCTGTTATCTGAATGCCATCAGTGGTCAGGGCGTGCATGTCATTACCGTGAACGATTACCTGGCGCAACGTGATGCCGAGTTGAACCGTCCATTATTTGAGTTTTTGGGTTTAAGCATCGGCATTATTTATTCCATGCAAAATCCGATGGAAAAAGCTGAAGCTTATCGTGCCGATATTACTTACGGTACCAATAACGAATTTGGCTTTGACTACCTGCGTGACAACATGGTGTTCTCGCTGGCTGAGAAAAAGCAGCGTGGTTTGACCTATGCGATTATCGATGAGGTCGATTCGATCCTGATTGATGAAGCACGTACCCCGTTGATTATTTCCGGTCAAAGTGAAGATTCTTCACAGCTTTATGCAGCCATCAATAATATTCCACGAAAATTACAGGCACAGAAAGAAGAGAAAGTGCCGGATGGCGGTCACTTCTGGATTGATGAAAAACAGCGTTCAGTTGAAATTACTGAAGTGGGTTTTGAAACCATTGAAAGTGAATTGATTGAAATGGGCTTGCTGGCAGAAGGCGAGAGCTTGTATTCAGCGTCGAACCTGAACCTGTTGCATCATGTCACTGCAGCGATCCGTGCCCATTATCTCTATCAACGCAATGTGCAATACATCATCAACGATGGTGAAGTGATTATTGTCGATGAAAATACCGGTCGTACCATGCCGGGACGTCGCTGGTCTGAAGGTTTGCATCAAGCCGTAGAAGCCAAAGAGGGTCTGGAAATCCAGCCGGAAAACCAGACTCTGGCAACCACAACCTTCCAGAACTATTTCCGTCTGTATAAAAAATTATCCGGTATGACCGGTACTGCTGATACTGAAGCAGCGGAAATGAAAGAAATTTATGGTCTGGATGTGGTGCTGATTCCGACCCACCGTCCAATGATTCGTCAAGACCATAACGATTTAATTTATTTAAATCGTGAAGGGAAATATAACGCGATTATTCAAGAAATTCAGCGTGTGCATGAAGCTGGTGTCGCACCAATTTTGATTGGTACAGCCACCATTGAAGCTTCTGAGATTCTGTCGGATAAGCTAAAAGCGGCAGGGATCCAGCATGAAGTACTGAATGCCAAACAGCACGAACGTGAAGCCGATATTATTGCGCAGGCCGGTGCGCCGCGTGCAGTGACGATTGCCACCAACATGGCCGGTCGTGGTACCGATATTCTCTTGGGTGGTAACTGGAAGGCGTTGCTGGCTAAAATTGAAAACCCGACTCCTGAAGATGAAACGCGTCTGAAAGCAGAATGGGATGTTAATCACCAGGCTGTGCTGGATTCAGGCGGTTTGCATATTATCGGTTCCGAGCGTCATGAATCACGCCGTATCGATAACCAGCTGCGTGGTCGTGCCGGTCGTCAAGGTGACCCGGGTGTATCGCGTTTCTATCTGTCACTTGAAGATGACTTGATGCGTATTTTTGCCGGTGATCGCGTAGTCGGCATGATGCGTGCCATGGGCTTGCAGGAAGATGAAGCGATTGAGCACAAAATGGTGTCTCGCTCGATTGAAAATGCGCAGCGTAAAGTGGAAGCACGTAACTTCGATATTCGTAAGAATTTGCTGAAATACGATGACGTCAATAACGAACAGCGTAAGATCATTTATAGTCAGCGTGACGACATTCTGGCAGAAAATTCACTGCAGGATTATATTGAAGAAATGATCCGTGAAGTGATGCAGGGTGTAATCGCCAACTATATTCCGCCTGAATCGATTCATGACCAGTGGGATAGTGAAGGTCTGGAACTGGCGCTGCGTGAAGATCTTTCGATGGATCTTCCTATCGGACAATGGCTGGAACAGGACCGTCGTCTGGATGAAGAAGCTTTGGTGGTGCGCATTACCGATGAAGTACTGAACCGCTACCGTTCACGTCGTGAACAAATGGGTGAAGAATCTGCAGCTTCGCTTGAACGTCACTTTATGCTGAATTCTCTGGATCGTCATTGGAAAGAGCATCTGGCGGCTATGGATTATTTGCGTCAAGGTATTCATTTACGTGGTTATGCGCAAAAGAATCCAGAGCAGGAATATAAAAAAGAAGCTTATAACCTGTTTGTAAACATGCTGGGTACGATTAAGTCCGATGTCGTGACAGATCTGTCACGCATCCACGTACCGACACCTGAAGAGCTGGCGGAAATGGAAGCACAGCAGCAGGCACAGGCTGAGGCAATGCGTTTGCAGTTATCTCATGAAGAGTTTGACGGCTTGCTGGCAGGTGAACATGAGGTGACGACCGAGCAAAATGTTCAGGCGAATCCTGTAGCACCAGTCTTTGAAGCACCGGCAAGTCGTAATGCACCTTGTCCATGTGGTTCAGGCCTGAAATACAAACAGTGTCATGGCAAGATCTAAACAGTGTTAAAAAAAATCAGAGCCACATGGCTCTGATTTTTTTATGTATGAAGATTTTTCAGAAATTGAATACTGTTTGCAGTCTTAGGAATTAAATGCTATTTAATGGCTCATTCAACACCTCAAAGTGGAATAACCTGAATGAAAAAAGTATTAAAAACGCTCATGATTGCCGCTTTGGCAATACCTGCCTTAAGTTTTGCACAAACTGCAGCGACCACAACAATTGATAAAGTTCAGCAAGCGGTAGGTACTAACACTGCTCAAGTACAACGTACCGATGCGCAAGTGACTGTAGCAAGCCCACGTACCGGCATCCGTTATACCTTTGCCAACCAGAACCGTCCGATTGTATTGCAGACCGCTGCGATTGCAGCTGCTAATGCGGCAAATGCAGACCGTATTGTTGCTACTAATCCTGCACTTTCTAGTGCAAGTCAACAACAAGCGAAACAGGCTTTACTAAGCGAATCTGGACAACTTGCACAAAATTAAAAATATCTTAATTTTAAAAACGTAGAAACCAGTCTTGATGACTGGTTTTTTATTGTGAAAACCCATAACAAATCTCAGGCTGGCTCAGGCTTTGGCTCGATTTTTTGTTGCAGATCAACTAAGCTGTATTTTTCTAAAACTTCAATATTGGACTTTAAAATGGCAGTTGGTGACGTATCTATGCCACAGATGCATGTGGTGAAAGGGGTTAAAATTGGTTCGGCTGAAGCCTATGTGCGCTATCAGAACCGACGTGACCTGGTGATATTTGAACTGGCTGCAGGCTCCAATGTTGCTGGGGTGTTTACCCAGAATGCCTTTTGTGCAGCACCTGTGCATGTATCCAAAGCACATTTGCAAGCGGGAAATCCACGTTACCTGGTAATCAATACCGGCAATGCCAATGCAGGAACAGGTCCTACAGGCATGGCAAATGCAGAAGCCACCTGTGCCAAGTTAGCTGAACTTGCAGGCGTACAGGCTGCTGAAGTGTTGCCATTCTCGACTGGTGTGATTGGTGAGCAGCTTCCAATGGAGCGTTTGCTTACAGGTTTACAGCCTGCGCTGGATTCATTGCGTGATGATGCCTGGGGCGATGCAGCGACTGGAATCATGACCACAGATACCACTCCGAAAGGTGCGTCAGAACAGTTCGAGCTGGATGGTGTGACTTATACCATGACCGGTATTTCCAAAGGTGCAGGCATGATTCGCCCGAATATGGCGACCATGCTGGGCTATGTTGCGACGGATACACCGATCAGCCGTGAACTGGTTCAACAGTTATTAACTGAAACAGTCAATGTATCGTTTAACCGTATTACAATTGATGGCGATACCTCAACTAATGACTCGTGTATTTTTATTGCCACAGGTCAGGCCGGTGGTGCTGAAATCACTTCGACTGAAGATCCACGTTATGCAGTGGTGCTAGACGTATTGACACGTACCATGAAACGCCTTGCGCAACTGATTGTACGTGATGGTGAAGGTGCGACTAAATTCATTACCGTGACTGTAGAAGGTGGTGGCAATACTCAAGAGTGCTGCGATATTGCCTATAGCATTGCGCATTCACCGCTGGTCAAAACCGCAATCTTTGCTTCTGACCCAAACTGGGGCCGTATTCTGGCAGCGATTGGTTATGCCGGTGTGCCAAATTTAGACGTTGCAAAAATTCAGGTTTGGTTAGATGATGTACAAATCTGCAAAGATGGTGGTGCGGCAGCAGACTATACTGAAGCAGCCGGTGCACGTGTGATGGCCCAGGCTGAAATGACGATTCGTGTTGATCTTGGACGAGGTCAGGCAAAAGATACGGTTTATACCTGTGACCTGTCGTATGACTACGTAAAAATCAATGCAGATTATCGCTCATAATTCAGATTGTTTATAAAGCCTCCGTTGTGGGGCTTTTTTATACTTAATGATTTTTAATGACTGGTCAAAAATAGCATTTCGCCAGAGATGACCGGGATGTAGGGTGAAAGGTTCATTGAATAGTGAACCATGAGGGTAGAGTAAGAGTTGTTATGAATGATGCGACCAAATTAATAGCCAATGAAGCTAAATCGATTGTGCAGGCGCATTTAGATCGTTTAGGTGTTCCACAAGAACATCAAATGAGCCAGCAGGAAAAATTGGACAAATTTGCACAGATCAAGGCAGAGCTGGAAAAACAGGATGCTGTTTTGGTGGCGCATTATTATTGTGATCCTGAAGTGCAAGAACTGGCTGAACTGACGGGGGGCTGTGTTTCCGATTCACTGGAAATGGCGCGTTTTGGTCGCGATCATCCAGCTTCAACGCTTGTGGTAGCTGGTGTGAAATTTATGGGCGAAACCTCTAAAATTCTTTCACCCAATAAAACCGTGCTGATGCCAACTTTGGAAGCGACCTGTTCACTGGACTTAGGTTGTCCTGTCGATGAGTTTACCGCTTTTTGCGATGCGCATCCGGATCATACCGTGGTGGTTTATGCTAACACGTCAGCGGCTGTGAAAGCCCGAGCCGATTGGGTCGTCACTTCAAGTTGTGCAGTGGAAATTATCGAACATCTGGACGGTCTGGGCGAAAAAATCATCTGGGCACCCGATCAGCATTTGGGTCGTTATATCCAGAAAAAAACCGGTGCAGAGATGTTGCTCTGGGATGGTGCTTGTATCGTACATGAAGAATTCCGTTCACGCGGTATTGCCAATATGAAAGCACTCTATCCAGATGCTGCGGTTCTGGTACATCCTGAATCACCGATGTCTGTAGTCGAGATTGCCGATGCCGTGGGTAGTACCTCACAATTAATTAAAGCAGCACAGACTTTGCCGAATCAACGTTTAATCGTTGCTACTGATCGCGGTATTTTTTATAAAATGCAGCAGGCAGTGCCGGATAAAATTCTGATTGAAGCACCAACCGCAGGAGAGGGGGCAACTTGTCGTTCTTGTGCGCATTGTCCTTGGATGGCCATGAACGAGCTGAATGGTATCTTGCATGTGTTACAGCATAAAGATCAGGAAGTGCATGTCGATCCGGTACTTGCTGAACGAGCTAAACTGCCTCTAGATCGCATGCTGAACTTTAGTGCCGGACTAAAACGTTAAAATTTGTATAAAAAATGTCTGAAGCGATTGATAAATAAACGCTTGAAGCGTTTTTTCGGTTTTTTTTAAATATAGGTGTTGACGTCTCCGGGCGTCGCGCCTAGAATGCACACCGTACCGAACGATGTTCGATACGAAAGCTGAGATGAATCGGAGCATAGCACAGCCTGGTAGTGCACCTGGTTTGGGACCAGGGGGTCGTAGGTTCGAATCCTACTGCTCCGACCAATTCTTCAAGGCAAATGATGTTTGCATCAGTAACGCGCTTGTAGCTCAGTTGGATAGAGCATCCGCCTTCTAAGCGGATGGTCACAGGTTCGAATCCTGTCAGGCGCGCCATTTGGTCGCTTGATGTTAAGAATCAAAATGATGGTGGATGTAGCTCAGTTGGTAGAGCCCTGGATTGTGATTCCAGTTGTCGCGGGTTCGAATCCCGTCATTCACCCCAACTTTTAAAGTTGAAATCGGAGCATAGCACAGCCTGGTAGTGCACCTGGTTTGGGACCAGGGGGTCGTAGGTTCGAATCCTACTGCTCCGACCATCTCCTTCAAGATGGTCGAGATAAAAGATACCGCGTTAAGCGGTTTTTTTATGCCTGAAATTCAATGTGAATAAAAAATATACAATTGTTATCGGTGGCTATCATGATGAATGCTCGAATTCCTATTAAATTATTTTTCATCTAATAAAACTGTGCATTGAAGATTGCTTTCTTCTCGCATTGCTTCACTCTTAATTTTAATCATTCAACAATTTAACCAGAGTTCATCTATAGAGTGATTATCTTGTTGAATGGAATTTTAATGGATGGATGAGGATTATATTTTTAAAATGGGTAAGGGATTCCATAGTAAATCTATTTTATTAACTCATCTGTTGTGTTTGATCTGAAATAAAGACAATAAAAAATTTTTAGATAGATATAGCAATTAAATTAACTAGAAATACCCATTGATAAGTAAATAAACTACTTTAAAACATCAATAATTGAATAAATTTTGAGTGAAAAATAGAAAAACCTGTATTTTTTGTAGAATAAATAAACAGTCGTGATATTTTTGCTGAATTATTTAAGAATAGGGGTTGTATTGGGTTGGGAATACTGTAGAATGCACATCCATCGGCGGTGATGAAGATTAAAACTTCTGATAAAACAGTGACTTAGTTAAGTTTGATTGAGTTGGGTTTTAGAAAGAAAGTTTAAAAATAGTTTTCATTACTGGTTGACTTTCTAGAG
>NZ_KB850142.1:1803464-1896796 GCF_000369685.1 Acinetobacter sp. CIP 102136 | reverse complement strand
GAAAGACGTGATAGCCTGCGAAAAGCTCCGGGGAGGCGGCAAATATCCTGTGATCCGGAGATGTCTGAATGGGGAAACCCACTTACCATAAGGTAGGTATTGCAACATGAATACATAGTGTTGCAAGGCGAACGAGGGGAAGTGAAACATCTCAGTACCCTTAGGAAAAGAAATCAATTGAGATTCCCTCAGTAGCGGCGAGCGAAAGGGGAAGAGCCCATTAAGTCATATAAGTTCTAGTGGAACGCTCTGGGAAGTGCGACCGTAGACGGTGATAGTCCTGTACACGAAAGGGCTTATATGATGATGTCGAGTAGGGCGAGGCACGTGAAACCTTGTCTGAATATGGGGGGACCATCCTCCAAGGCTAAATACTCCTGACTGACCGATAGTGAACCAGTACCGTGAGGGAAAGGCGAAAAGAACCCCTGTGAGGGGAGTGAAATAGATCCTGAAACCGCATGCATACAAGCAGTGGGAGCCGGCTTAGTCCGGTGACTGCGTACCTTTTGTATAATGGGTCAGCGACTTATATTCAGTAGCAAGGTTAACCGCATAGGGGAGCCGTAGGGAAACCGAGTCTTAATAGGGCGTTTAGTTGCTGGGTATAGACCCGAAACCAGGTGATCTATCCATGAGCAGGTTGAAGGTTGGGTAACACTAACTGGAGGACCGAACCCACTGTCGTTGAAAAGCCAGGGGATGACTTGTGGATAGGGGTGAAAGGCTAATCAAACTTGGTGATAGCTGGTTCTCCCCGAAAGCTATTTAGGTAGCGCCTCGGACGAATACCATTGGGGGTAGAGCACTGTTTCGGCTAGGGGGTCATCCCGACTTACCAAACCGATGCAAACTCCGAATACCAATGAGTACTATCCGGGAGACAGACTGCGGGTGCTAACGTCCGTAGTCAAGAGGAAAACAATCCAGACCGCCAGCTAAGGCCCCAAAATTATAGTTAAGTGGGAAACGATGTGGGAAGGCATAGACAGCTAGGAGGTTGGCTTAGAAGCAGCCACCCTTTAAAGAAAGCGTAATAGCTCACTAGTCGAGTCGGCCTGCGCGGAAGATGTAACGGGGCTAAAACTATATGCCGAAGCTGCGGATGCATAATTTATTATGCGTGGTAGGGGAGCGTTCTGTAAGCCGATGAAGGTGGATTGAGAAGTCTGCTGGAGGTATCAGAAGTGCGAATGCTGACGTGAGTAACGACAATGCGAGTGAAAAACTCGCACGCTGAAAGACCAAGGGTTCCAGTCCAACGTTAATCGGGGCTGGGTGAGTCGACCCCTAAGGCGAGGCCGAGAGGCGTAGTCGATGGGAAATTGGTTAATATTCCAATACTTCTGTGTAATGCGATGAGAGGACGGAGAAGGTTAAGTCAGCCTGGCGTTGGTTGTCCAGGTGGAAGGTTGTAGGCATGTATCTTAGGCAAATCCGGGGTACTCTATGCTGAGAACTGATAGCAAGCTGTACTTGTACAGTGAAGTGGCTGATACCATGCTTCCAGGAAAAGTCTCTAAGCTTCAGTTACACAGGAATCGTACCCGAAACCGACACAGGTGGTCAGGTCGAGTAGACCAAAGCGCTTGAGAGAACTCTGCTGAAGGAACTAGGCAAAATGGTACCGTAACTTCGGGAGAAGGTACGCTGTTGTCTGTGATAGGACTTGCTCCTTGAGCGGCCGACAGCCTCAGAAACCAGGCCCCTGCAACTGTTTATTAAAAACATAGCACTCTGCAAACACGAAAGTGGACGTATAGGGTGTGATGCCTGCCCGGTGCTGGAAGGTTAATTGATGGGGTTAGCGTAAGCGAAGCTCTTGATCGAAGCCCCAGTAAACGGCGGCCGTAACTATAACGGTCCTAAGGTAGCGAAATTCCTTGTCGGGTAAGTTCCGACCTGCACGAATGGCATAATGATGGGGGCGCTGTCTCCAGCAGAGACTCAGTGAAATCGAATTCGCCGTGAAGATGCGGTGTACCCGCGGCTAGACGGAAAGACCCCGTGAACCTTTACTGCAGCTTGACATTGAACTTTGATCTTACTTGTGTAGGATAGGTGGGAGGCTTTGAAGTCGCGACGCTAGTTGCGATGGAGCCGTCCTTGAAATACCACCCTGGTAATATTGAGGTTCTAACTCTGTCCCGTTATCCGGGACGAGGACCATGTCTGGTGGGTAGTTTGACTGGGGCGGTCTCCTCCTAAAGAGTAACGGAGGAGTACGAAGGTGCGCTCAGCGTGGTCGGAAATCACGCGTAGAGTATAAAGGCAAAAGCGCGCTTAACTGCGAGACCCACAAGTCGAGCAGGTACGAAAGTAGGTCTTAGTGATCCGGTGGTTCTGTATGGAAGGGCCATCGCTCAACGGATAAAAGGTACTCTGGGGATAACAGGCTGATACCGCCCAAGAGTTCATATCGACGGCGGTGTTTGGCACCTCGATGTCGGCTCATCTCATCCTGGGGCTGAAGCAGGTCCCAAGGGTATGGCTGTTCGCCATTTAAAGAGGTACGCGAGCTGGGTTTAGAACGTCGTGAGACAGTTCGGTCCCTATCTACCGTGGGCGTTGGAAATTTGAGAGGATCTGCTCCTAGTACGAGAGGACCAGAGTGGACGAACCTCTGGTGTACCGGTTGTCACGCCAGTGGCATCGCCGGGTAGCTATGTTCGGAAGGGATAACCGCTGAAAGCATCTAAGCGGGAAGCCTACCTCAAGATAAGATTTCCCCGAGACTTTATGTCTCCTAAAGAGCCGTTGAAGACTACGACGTTGATAGGTTGGATGTGGAAGCATAGTGATATGTGAAGCTGACCAATACTAATTGCTCGTGAGGCTTGACTATACAACACCCAAACAGTTGTATATAAAGCATCAATTGATTTCATATTGATCTAACGATCAGACGAAGCCTTGATTTAGTGAACGCTAAAGAACAAAATACCCAACTCAGATATATCTGTTAATGAACGATGTTCAAAGCACTGCTTTGAACAGAGTGCAAGATTTGAAGAAAGCTAAGGCAACCATAAGACCTCAGTAAGTAATCATACCAGTTGTGCTGGCGACCATAGCAAGAGTGAACCACCTGATCCCTTCCCGAACTCAGAAGTGAAACCTCTTAGCGCTGATGGTAGTGTGGGGTTACCCATGTGAGAGTAAGTCATCGCCAGCTCATTATTCGAAAATCCCCCTCCGCTAAGGCAGAGGGGGATTTTTTTGTGCGTGGAATTTTAGATAAGATATTTAACATATCTATATCTCAAAGTTGATCAGATTCTTCTGAGACAGAGAATTCCTGTTAATTTGTTTGACCTATTGGGATCTCTGTAAAACTAGCGCTATAAGAGTTTACAAGCTGATCTTATAAACCTTACAAAATAAAAAACCAGCGAATCGCTGGTTTTTTATTGCAGACTATTTTAGCCAAACACGCGCATTACGGCTGCGATTAATACCCAAAGAATGACAATCGCCACGATGGGTTCAACAATCTTTGCCCATGTTGGGGTATTGATAACAATGACTTCTTCGACATCTTGATGCTGCTGATTCTGGCTTACCATTTGATTAAACTCCTTCATTGATGCTTCCAATGATAGCTCTTCTTGCACAATTGGTTTAGAGCCTTTGAGTTCTGTTAGCTTGTTTGTTGTCCAAACCCAATCATCTGCTTGACCAGATAAATGTTCAATTTGCCCGGTCAGTAATTCCTGAATGCTATGGATATTATGGTTGCCGGTATCATGCAGTTGTTTTAATTCAATAAGCTGTAAATGAAAAATTTCTGAAGTGCTGTGCTCAAGCTGGGCTCGATCCAGAGTAGATTGATTTTCCGGACTGGTAGCGAGATGACGCACGATTTCCAGGATATATAATTCATCAGGATGATTGATTTCATTATAAATTTTTTGTGGGTTATGACGCCATTCAGTAATAAGTTTTCCTAAAGTTAAGGCATTGATTTCTGATATATATTTTCGTCTTTCTTCTTTTGTATATTCTTTTAGAAGCTCAGGCTTTTGAGTCTCTATCTGTTCAACAAAATATTGTACTAAATCAAAAGCCATTCACTTGCTCCATTATTTTTAATCTAATAGTCTTAAAGTCGGTTTTTTCTTTGGTTGTTCAGTTTGTTCTTCAGTGCTTGATTTTAAAGCATCTTCATCATTTTGTGTATGCTCATATTCACCTGGATCAAAGAATAAACCTTGACTATTTTCACGTGCATAAATGCCGAGTACTGCTGCCATAGGCACATAAATATCACGAGAAACGCCACCAAAGCGAGCCGAGAAGCTAATGGCATCATTGCTCATATGCAGCGCATGCACGGCATGTGGCACAATATTCAGAACAATCTGTCCATCTTTAATAAACTGCTCAGGAACCATGGTATTTGGGCGTGTGGCATCCACCAGCAGGTAAGGCGTCATATTGTTATCGCAAACCCACTCATAGATTGCACGTGCCATATAGGGACGGGTAGGGCTAAGGTTGAATTCTTGTTCGGACATGATGTTTCTCTATGGATGTTTGAGTTGCACTGAATAACGGTTCTTTTCCTGCAATGTCATGGATTTTACAAAGGCAGGACGACTAAAAATTCGTTGGCAATATAAATAAAACGGACGGCATTGCTGCTGTGGTAATTCTACGCCCATCTGTTTCAGACGGATAAAAATTGGTGCCAGCATACAATCCAGGATACTAAATTGTTCAGACATAAAATAGGGAAAATGTTGGAATAGTGGCATCAATGAAATCAGGATATCCTGTAACTGTTTTTGTGCCTGAGCTTTGGCTTTCTTATCCAGCGTATCAGGATGGCGTAACATGATATCAGCCAGCTTCAGCCAGTCATTTTCAAAGCGCCAGATGTATTGTCGTTGCTCTGCCCGGGGCATCGGAGCATCGGCATACAGTTTGTTCTGACGATAACGATCATCTACATATTCAGAGATAATTGAAGTATTAAATAATTTGAGTTCATTTTCGATCAGCATCGGCAATTGATTATAAGGATTGAGACTGGCCAGATCCTCATCATCGGCATCCACCAAAATCAGGTTATATTTAATCTGTTTTTCGGTAAGCACATAGCGAATCCAATGGGAACGAAAGTCATCGGCATGACTATAGAGAGTGATTCCTTGAAGAGGCGCGCTTTCGACTGACATAAATCCTGATGAGCTTCTAATGAATAGACTAGGATACTAAAATTCAACCTAAAAAGCACCAAGCATCAAAGATCAATCGGCTTGAGCCGAGGTAGATTATAAGAAAAACAACTGGAGGAAAATAAGATGCTGATCAAGCTTCCTGTCATTTTGCTGTTTATCTGTATTGGGATCGCAAATTATTATTTGATGAAGTCATTCTGGTGTCATGAAGGGGTGTGGGGTAAGGATGTGCATGAACAATAACAAGGAAAAAGGTCTAAATTACCAATTAACTACCATAAAAAAACCCTGGAAAATCCAGGGTTTTTTGTCCGAGTCGGTAAACGAATTAACGTTTAGAGAACTGAGGACGTTTACGAGCTTTACGTAAACCAAGTTTCTTACGTTCAACTTCACGAGCATCACGAGTAACGAAACCAGCTTGACGAAGAGCAGGTTTTAAAGTTTCGTCAGAAGCGATCAATGCACGAGTAATACCGTGACGGATAGCGCCTGCTTGACCACCAATACCACCACCAGCAACAGTGATGTAAAGGTCATATTTGTCAGTAGCTTCAAGAAGCTCAAGTGGTTGGTTAACAACCATACGAGCAGTTTCACGACCGAAATACTGTTCAAGAGTACGGTTGTTAATTACGAGTTTACCAGTACCAGCTGATAGGAAAACACGTGCAGTTGCGGTCTTACGGCGACCTGTACCATAATTAGTAGCCATGTGCTGTTATCCCTTAGATGTCCAAAACTTGTGGCTGTTGAGCAGCGTGTGGATGCTCAGTACCTGCATACACTTTCATTTTCTTGATCATTGCATAACCAAGAGGACCTTTAGGTAACATACCTTTAACAGCTTTTTCTAGAACTGCTTCTGGTTTGTGAGCGATTAACTTTTCAAAGTTAGTCTCACGGATACCACCAGGGAAACCAGTGTGGCGATAGTATTTCTTATCTTGTGACTTTTTACCAGTCACAGTGATTTCTTCAGCATTGATAACAACGATGTAGTCGCCAGTGTCAACGTGAGGAGTATAAGAAGTTTTATGCTTACCGCGTAAACGACGAGCGATTTCAGTCGCAAGGCGACCTAAAGTTTTGCCAGAAGCATCAACAACGTACCAGTCGTGTTGAACTTCAGCTGGCTTAGCGCTGAGAGTTTTCATTAAACCACTACCTATTATAGTTGGTTTGGACTATGGAATCTGTCCAAACTAAAGGAGACGCGATTCTAAACGAATACGTGAAGAATCACAAATGAAAATTAAAATTTCAAGCGCTGTATTTTATCTAATCTCCCTGGTGAAAGAAAGACCTAAGCCTTTATATGCTACAAAAACTGCAACTATATTTGTAACCATAGTTTCAATGGTATCAAAATATTGATTTATAAGTACTCTTTGCAATGATTACTACAGCGTAGGCGTGATCGGGTTATAATATTTCTCAGCTTTGCCAAATTGAGAAGATGATGCTGCCTTTATATGTCACCAGTGGGGAACCTGCCGGAATTGGTCCTGATATTTGCCTGAGTCTTGCAGATCGTGTTGATGAGCGCCCAATTGTGGTATTGGCGGATATTCATATGCTCGAGCAACGTGTTCAGATACTCAAATTATCGGTTGAGCTGATTGAATATCAAGGACAGGAGTCATCTTCAGGCATCGGTCAGCTATTTGTAGAGCATGTTCCCGTGCAGCAAGACGTCGTATTGGGTGAGCTGAATCCGAACAATGCGGCTTATGTACTGGAGCAACTGCGTCGATCCGCAGACTATGCCATGTCAGGAAAAAGTGTCGGCGTCGCGACTGCGCCTGTACAAAAGTCCGTGATAAATGAAGCGGGCATTTCTTTTAGTGGTCATACCGAGTATTACCAGGAATTTGCTGGTGTTCCACGTGTAGTCATGATGCTGGCCACCAAAACTTTACGCGTGGCCTTGGCCACTACCCATCTTCCGCTTCGTGCCGTGGCAGATGCGATTACGCCTGAACGCTTGCATCAGGTGATTGATATTCTGATTCACGACCTGAAATCCAAATTCAAGATTGAACAGCCGAATATACTGGTTTGCGGTTTAAATCCGCATGCCGGGGAGGGCGGTTATTTGGGGATGGAAGAAATTGAAGTGATCAATCCGGTACTCGAAAGCTATCGTGCCCAAGGTATCAACATGAGTTTAAGCCTACCTGCTGATACTTTATTTACTCCAGAAAACCTAAAAGATGCTGATGCTGTTCTGGCGATGTATCACGATCAGGGCTTACCTGTGTTAAAATCACAGGGCTTTGGTGAAGCCATTAATATTACCCTCGGCTTACCGTTTATTCGAACTTCTGTTGATCATGGCACAGCACTCTCCCTTGCGGGGACGGGACTTGCGAAAAGTTCCAGCCTGCACGTTGCTGTCGATTTAGCCCTCGATCTGGCGCGCCACTGATTATTGTTCATCACTCACGTTGGAAATGTTTTTATGTATCAAATTAATGCCTTAAACCCAAAAGATGAAGGGCATCAGGCTCGAAAAAGATTTGGTCAAAACTTTTTACATGACCAGCGTGTCATTGCCAAAATTGTACGCTCAGTCAATCCGCGTCCAGGTCAGAACATTCTGGAAATTGGCCCGGGTCTGGCCGCTTTGACTTCACCTTTAATTGGTGAATGTGATGCCTTAACCGTACTTGAGCTGGATCGTGATCTGGCTGCTGGCCTGCCGGGTCGTGTGCCGCATCCGGAACGTTTAACCATTATTGAAGCCGATGCCTTGAGATACGATTATTCTCAGTTGTTCCAGGAAGATCGTCCATTACGTGTGGTCGGTAACTTGCCCTATAATATTTCAACGCCACTGTTATTCCATCTCTTGGAATTTGGTGACAAAGTGCAAGACATGCATTTCATGCTGCAAAAAGAAGTGGTAGACCGCATTACCGCATCACCCAATACCAAAGAATATGGCCGTCTGTCGGTGATGATTCAATATTTCTGTAAACCGACTTTCTTGTTCGAAGTGCCACCTGGATCTTTTAATCCGCCTCCAAAAGTAACTTCTGCGGTATTCCGTTTAGAGCCTTATAAAGTTAAACCGATTGTGGCGAAGAATGAAAAAGCGCTGGCACGTCTGGTATCTCATGTCTTTACCCAGCGTCGTAAAACCTTGCGTAACAGCTTGAAGGGTATGCTGGTCGAAGAGGGTTTTGAAAAAGCGGGTGTTGACCCGATGGCGCGTCCAGAAACCCTGACCCTTGAACAGTTTGTTGCACTTTCAGATCAAATGGTGGCTTAAATTACGATGAACCGTACTGCTCGATATAATTATGTGATTGGTGATGTTCAAGGCTGTTTTGAGGCCTTGAAAGCTTTACTCAAGGAAATCCAGTTTGATGCAGAACAAGATTTTATCTGGTTTGCTGGAGATTTGGTGGCACGTGGTGAAAACTCCATTGCTGCACTGCGGTTTATCAAAAAGCTGGCTGAACAGGGTGCGGCTGCGACGGTCTTGGGAAATCATGATTTGACTTTGCTGGCCTATGCCCGCGGCATTAAACCGGTGAAAGAAAAAGACAATGTCCGTGATGTGATTGATGCCATCGACAGTGATGACCTAATTGACTGGCTGCGTAAACAGCCACTGTGTCTATTTCCAAATGAGCAGACCATCCTGACGCATGCAGGGATTCCGAATATCTGGAGTGCAGAAAAAACTATTCAATTGGCACAAGAAGTTGAAGCGATCATTGCTCATGATGACTTTGAGGTGTTAGATGATTTTCTGAAAGAAATGTTTGGGAAAGAGCCGGCACTTTGGTCGGATCAGCTACAAGGCCATGAACGTATTCGTTGTATTGTGAATTACTTGACCCGTATGCGTTTAACCGATGCTGAGGGACGTCTGGAATATAGCTTTAAAGATGCGCTGGATGATCCGATGCCGGAGGGTTTTAAACCCTGGTTTGAGTTTGAATCACAGGCAGCACAAACTCATCAGATCCTGTTTGGTCATTGGGCCGCCTTGAATGGTAAAACCATTTCGAACAAGATTCAGAATGTAGATGGCGGTTGTGTCTGGGGCAATCAACTGATGGCATTCCGCCTGGAAGATCAGCAGATGTTTGCAGTGGATAATCCGGTGATGTAAGCACATTCCATAAAAAAGCCACGTGATTACGTGGCTTTTTTAGTTTTAAAAATTTAGTCTGCTCGAATCCAGGTCTGGTTACGGCCTAGAACTGAAACGCCCATACTGGCACGTAAGGTTAAACGTTTACCTGTATTGTTTAAACGCATTTTTGCATCATAAATTTTACCTGCCAATGGATCGATAATACGACCTTTATCATAATTCTTGGTACCTTCAACCAGTTTTAGGCCTTTTAAAATGGTCATGCCTAAAATAGGCTGATTGGTATAAGGTGCAGGGCAGTTATTGCATTTTTCACGTGGGTTATAGTCTGGGCGAGGCGTGATTTTTACAATTTTGCCTGAATAGGTATTATTTGCTTCTTTGCTAATGACGATAATCGCTTTAGCCGCCCCCGTTTTATCATCAATTTGTTGCCAGGTCCCGGTAATATCGTCTGCCCAAAGATTGGTCATACATCCTGCTGTAAGCGCGGCAAGTAATATTTTTTTAAACATAGAGAGTCATTCCAAAGAATTTTTATCATCGCCCGCTCATGTTAGAAATCTTACTAAAATAGTCAACACTTATCTGCATACTATAGAGTTGATACACTAAAAAAAAGCTGCCAAGTTAGCAGCTTTTTTGAATAATGAGAATTAGGTACTAATCTTGGCGAATCCAGGTCTGGCTACGGCCTAAGGCGGACACACCGACATAACCACGCAAGGTTAAACGTTTACCATTGGCATTTATACGCACTCGAGCATCATAAATTTTACCTGCCAATGGATCAATCACTTTACCTTTTTCATAATTATTGGTGCCTTCCACATGTTTTAAGCCAGTCAATACATCCATACCCAGGATCGGTTGATTGGTATAAGGCGCAGGACATTTATTACAGGTCTTCTGTGGGGTATAGCCTGGACGTGGAGTCACTTTGATAATTTTTCCAGCAAAAGTTCCATTATCATTTTGACGAATTTCAATAATCGCTTTTGGTGAGCCGGTTTTATCATCAATTTGCTGCCAGATGCCAGTCAGATCCTGTGCATAAGCAGTCCCAGTCATCAGTGCAGCGATGAACATTAATCCTAATTTAGTTTGTTTCATTATATTTATCCCTTTTTTATAGATGAATAAAATATCCCCAACACAAAAGTGCTGTTTTTATTAATCCTGGCGAATCCAGGTTTGTGTGCGACCAATCGCAGAGATCCCGATATATCCACGTAAAGTCAGTCGTTTCCCATTGGCAGAAATCCGCCCTTTTAAATCATAAATTTTGCCGGTGAGTGGATCGAGTACCCGGCCATGTGCATAGTTATTTTTGTTGGTGGGTTTCAGTCCTTTAATGACGTCTAACCCCAAAATCGGTTTATCGGTATAAGGTGGTGGACATTTGACACATTTTTCCCGTGGTGTATAACCTGGGCGAGGTGTGACTTTAGTAATCGTTCCGGTATACGAGCCATCAGCCTGCGTTTTCATTTCAATCAATGCTTTAGGTGAGCCGGTTTTATCATCAATCTGTTGCCAGAGACCAGATAACTCCTGTGCAAAGGCCAGAGAGCTAGTGAATAAAGAAGCTGAAAAAACAGTTAAAAGTGCGATTTTATACATGCGATATCCTTATCCTTATTTTTTTATAAACATTCACCTAATTCCATGTGGTGAATGCTGATGCAAACTACGTTAATACACTTTCATAATCTATATTGCATGAAAAAAGCATATGTTTAATATTCATACAACCTAATGCATTAAAATGCAAGTTTCTATCTACTAAAGCATAACTCCATCACATTTTTTTAATTAAGCAGGAATTAATCCTGCTTAATCCAGGTTTGACTACGGCCAAGCGCTGATACCCCGATATAACCACGTAGAATAAGACGTTTCCCATTGGCACTTAATTTTGCCTTGGTGTTATAAAGATTCCCTGATAATGGATCAAGCAGCTTGCCTTGAGCAAAACTGTTATTGCCGACGTGCTTTAAGCCAGTGAGTACATCCAGACCAAGAATAGGTTTATTGGTATAAGGTGCAGGACAGGACACACAGTTTTCTTTCGGTGTATATCCAGGACGCGGGGTAATTTTTGTGATCTTGGCAGCATAGACGCCGGAAGCCGTCTCACGAATTTCGAGGAATGCTTTAGGCGAACCAGTTTTGTCGTCAATATTTCTCCATGTCCCTGAAAGGTCAGAGGCAAAGGCCAAATGGCTGAAAGAGGCTAAAAGTAAAGTTGAAAAAAATTGAACCTTATTCATTTATCTGTTCCTAGGTTGGATTAGAGTTCTTACTCTATAGTAAGAACGATTACCACATAAAACAAATGATTAATTTGATTCACTAGTCACATTTTTTGCAAATAAAGTATAAACGTAGGCAACCAGACCGCGGTAAAGACTGCATTGACGGCCATACCAAATGCGGCATAACGTCCTGCAATACTGCCACGCTGCCAGGCCTGAGCTGTACCAATGGCATGTGCGGCCAGTCCTAAAGCCAGTCCGGAAGCACGTTCATCATTGATATGTCTCAGAATAAATGGAGAAAAGGCTGCACCAATCACGCCGGAAAGAATCACGATTAGAATGACCATGCTTATGGGTGCATCCAGCAAGGTGGCAATATTAATCGCAATTGGAGTGGTCACTGCGCGGGTAGCAAACGCCATAATATCTGCAGAGGACATATGCAGCAGATAAGCCAGTCCCATCGGTAAGGCGACAGCACTGATACTGGCAAAAACCAAAATGCCGATAATGGCTTTGAGCGGCAAGTCATCGTAGCGCATCGCGGCCAACGGAATGGCCAAGGCAACAGTCACATAGCCGAGTAAATGGTTGAAGAGAGGATTAACTTCATCCATGTAATTTTCATAGGGAATGCCGAGCGCAAATAAAATCGCCAGTACAAAGAACATGCTGAACACGATGACGGGAATTTGCGGAATGAACCGGTTACAGGGTTTGGCAATCAGATAGGCGATAAGGGTAACCGCAAAGCCATACAAAATAGATAACATGCGGAACTCCTATAACCAGCGCTTGGCCATTTTGGCGTAAATCCATAAAGGAATCAGGGTGCTGAAAAACATGATGAACAGAAAGGCCGGAATTTTCTGGCCCATATGTACCAGCATCATCAGTGCACCTGCACTGACAGGCAGGAAAGCAAAGGCACTTTCCTTCATCAGTTTGTTATTGGTATCCACGAGGCGGGCGGGGAGTTTGCCGAAGTAGCGCCAGGTAAACAGCGCAATTAAAAGGCTCAATAACCCGACCAGATTGCCTAATTCAGGATGATTCAGTTGGGTCATTAACCAGACCGAAGCTTCCCGAAAGACAATAATAAGTAACAGGGTGCCAATCCATGCTGGCCAATCTATTCGTTTTATCCAGTTCATTGCTATGATCATTAATATTAATAAGTTTACTTATCAAGTTTTACTCGATCTTTGACTGGATTTCAAACGCTTCCAGTGGACGCTGAAATTGCTGCGCCTGTTTGCCTAGAATTTCATCTAAAGGTAAATGCGCCTGTTTAATCAACTGTTCCAGTTTTTGTGGGGCAATTCGAATATGCAGATGTAGCTGACCTTCATCATCATAATGTTCAGACTGGATCACATTCAAACTATAGAGCTGGTTACGCAGCTTGCCATAAGCGGGTTTCAGGATTAAATCGAAGGACTGTAGTTGCCCCATCAAGGACTCATGTACCGCTTTACGCAGCAGGTCGATACCTTCGCCACTATGTGCCGAAACATAGACCCGTTCCGGTTCACCTGGACGTCGATAAATAATTTTGGCTTCTTCACCGCTACAGTCAATTTTATTGTAAACCTGCAGGATCGGAACATCGGCTCCAATTTCTTTCAGCACTTTGTCAACGGCTTCAATCTGTTCCAGCATCTCTGGGCTACTTGAATCAATCACATGCAGTAACAGTGTGGCTTCAACGGTTTCTTCCAGCGTTGCCTTAAAGGATTCTACCAGTGAATGGGAAAGATTACGGACAAAACCTACCGTATCGGCCAGTACCAGATTGCCGATTCCATCCCATTCCAGACGCCGTAAGGTTGGGTCCAAAGTGGCAAACAGCTGATCGGCTGCATAGACATCGCTGTTGGCGAGTAAATTAAACAGGGTAGACTTACCAGCATTGGTATAACCCACCAAAGATACCGTCGGCACAGCCGCTTTTTGACGGGCAACACGGCCTTGCATCCGGGTCTGGCGGACTTTATCAATACGTGCCTTGAGCTGTCCCATACGGATACGCAGCAAACGGCGGTCAGTTTCCAGCAGGGTTTCACCCGGACCACGTAAACCGATCCCGCCTTTCTGGCTGTCGAGATTGCCACGACTACGAATTAAACGTGAAGATAAATGTTGTAACTGTGCCAGTTCGACTTGCAGCTTACCTTCATAGGTACGGGCACGCTGGGCAAAAATATCCAGAATCAGTTCAGTACGATCGACCACGCGGCATTTGATCACCTGTTCCAAATTTCGGGCTTGGGCCGGGGTCAGGGCATGGTCAAAAATGACCAAATTGGCCTCCAGTTCTTCAACACGTTCAGCAATTTCTTCTGCCTTGCCGGAGCCGATAAAAAATTTGGCGTCAGGTTTCACCCGCTGAGAATAAATATGTTCCAGAATTTCAGCATCTGCAGACTGGGCCAGCAAACGAAACTCTTCAGCATCAAGGTCATCCAGCATTTGTACGCTGACACTCACCAGAATGACGCGCTCTTTCCCTCGATGTTGTTGTAAATATTCCACTCAGGCCAATCTCCACTTGAAAACTTTAGTGTAGTTGAAAAAGGGCTGAGCAGATACTGAATTAGCGCGGCTTTGGTTTAAAGTGCGCTGATAAACAGTTGTGCAAGTGTTACCAGTAGCACGGCATAGATGCAGGTGCCGCCCAAAATATATTTGAGCACTTGTAAAGGCGGAGGTGTGTCGTTCGCGGGCTGGGTTTGATCTGGCATAGCTACGATCCTTTTCAATCTAATATTTCGATAGTTTTATTTTGAATGATTTTTTAATCCAATTAAAATTGAAGATATAGATGCTATTGGTCGATTTTTATTATCAATGCAAGTTGCGAATGAACAGTATAGAATGAGTTTAATTCGTGGATATTCCCTGTATCTCGCTTAGGATTTAATGACGTTTTTATGAATTCAACTGTACAAAACCAGACTCCAGATATCGAAGGCTTGGCCAAGTTTTTCCTGTATAGCCGGAAAATCACAGCTTCATTGGCTACCATTAGTGAAGGGTTTTACTTGGTTTTTCGTCATGGCTTATATAAAAATCCGAATAACCCGACCAATACGCGCTATGTGCAACATTTTTGCCGCCAGTTATGCAAAGTATTCAATATCGAAGTTCAGGTACATGGCGAGATTCCGCGTGAACCCGCCTTATGGGTCAGTAACCATGTGTCCTGGCTCGATATCGCAGTTCTGGGTTCCGGAGCACGGGTATTTTTTCTGGCAAAAGCAGAAATTGAGAACTGGCCGATTTTAGGGAAATTGGCCAAGGGAGGGGGTACCTTATTTATTAAACGTGGTTCAGGAGATTCCGTCAGGATTCGTGAACAAATTACCGGTTTCCTGAAACAGGATATTCCGGTGCTGTTCTTTCCTGAAGCGACGACTTCTGATGGGCGAGCCATCAAAAAAGTGCATGGCCGGATTTTAGGCGCCGCGATTGAAGCGCAGCGTCCTGTACAAATCTGTCTGATTTGTTATGTGAATCAGCAGGGCGAACTGGATATGGTTGCGCCGTTTGTCAATGACATCAGTTTTGCCGCCCATGTCAAAAAAGTACTGGAAATGCCGCAAGTCATTGCACATTTAGTGGCTTTACCTGCAATTGCCACTGAAGGGCATACGGTTGAAAGCCTCACCCGTGTGGTCCAGGAAAAAATGCAGACTGGCCTGGTTGAACTTCAGTCACGGGTATTAAAAAAGCCTCAATAAGAGGCTTTTTTATGGTTTCTGTTCAAAGAATCCAGCTTACATAAAACCTTCAATTGGCAGCCACGACACCAGTTTAAGTCCAGCTTTCTGATACCATTTCATTTTTGGCTCTTTGGTAAATGTTTGAACGTCACCATTGGCTTTCTTGATTTTCCAGTTAATGTTCTGATTCGCATCCAGCACCAGTTTATAGGCATATTTACTCAAGTTCTGATCCATGGTCTCATGCACTGCACGTGCCAAGGACGGACTGTTCAGCAACACACCAATTTCAGTATTCAGATAAGCTGAACGCGGATCAAAATTAAAAGAACCAATAAATACCTGTTTTTGATCGATTGCCATCAACTTGGCATGCAGGCTAGAACGACTCAGTCCTTTCAGGCTGACTTTGGCTTTTTTTGAAATTTCCTCAGTATTGGCATTTAGGTGATTAGCTTCTGGCGCTGCCAGAAACTCATACAACTGCACATCATTTTCCAATAGATCCTGACGATATTTGGCATAAAAAGCATGCACCACGGCAACGTCATTGGCCTTAAAAGAGTTGGTCAGGACGCGAACCTTGATATTCTCATTCGCCAGTTTCTTTAAACGGTCTGCACCAATTTTTTCCGGAACAAAATAGGCAGAGACAATATCGACACTTTGTTCAGGTTTTTCCAGACGCTGTAATAACTGGAAATTGAGATGTTCTTCGGTTTTGGCTTTGGCCTTGATTTTGCTCGGTGGATCTTTGACTACTTCGGCTTCAACCCAATCCAGCTGAATGTTTTGTTCCAGCCATTGGTCAAAGGCTCTGGAACGATTAGCCAGATCCAGATAATTTTGAGTCGCTGGATCCTGACTATGGGTTTCTAGCTGTTGTTTTAAGCTTGGAAAACGTAAAGCATGATGCCGTGGATTCACAACCTCTTGCACCGGATAGGCATAATCATCATTCCAGTATTCATCGAAGGAATGAATGATTTCATCCGATGCCGCACCGACCAGCATCACATCGACATCAGAGAACTGATAGCTTTCACTGACATTATAATACTGGTTACTCATATTGCGCCCGCCAATCAAGGCAATCTGGTTATCGGCAATAAAGCTTTTATTATGCATGCGGCGGTTAATGCGCTTTAAATCCAGCACTATGTCCATGGCACGGTATTTACGGAAGCGATAGGGGTTATACAGTTTGACATCGATATTTTGATGCTGGTTTAAGGCCAGATAAATCCCTTCCATTTTCTTGGCATTATTGTCATCCATCAACAGGCGCACTTTTACGCCACGATCTGCTGCCTGAATAATCGCATGCAGAGCGAGGGCACCGATTCGGTCGTTATCCCAGATGTAATATTGCAGATCCAGACTGCGTTCCGCTTTATTAATCAGCTGAATCCGAGCAGCCAGTGCTTCAAGCGGATCATACAGCACGCGATAACCAGTCAACCCGATGTTCTGATCACGTAAAGGTTCAACAATTTGTGCCAGGCTGGTTTGCGAGGTATCCGTTTCAAATGCCATCTGGCTTGGCTGTTCGGTTTGCTTGGGTAAGGTGCTACATGCAGGTAGACCCAGAACCAGGCTACAGCTCAGTAAAATGCCGGCTTTATAGCGATGAGTGCGTATAAAACTTGAGGATTGAAGGTGAACTTGATCGCGGGGAGCAGTGGCCATATAAGTCGAAGAATGAAAAATTAGAATTGAGTATAATTGCCAGCTATGAAAAGATAAATATAAAGCCAGTAATCTGCTGCTCGACTGAATAAGGCCAATTTATGTGGGATTCGAATTCCGTACTGTTTTATTTTTATCTGGGAATGGCGATTTTAGCCATCTGGGCTGTGGCTCAGGCATGGTCGAGCCAATCACGTACCGAAACCATTCATCCCTTTAAAGCTTTTGGTCATTTGCTGGCGTTTTATCTTGCCTATTTATTAATCCCTTTGGTTTTCTTCAGTATTTATGCTGGATGGACGGGGTATTATTCTCTGCATGAAGCCATTTTTGTATTTTTGCTCAGTGGGGTTTTGACTTATGCACGCTTTATCGAGCCGCATTTAATTCAAGTGAAAACGACACAATATCAGATCAATGCAGATAAACGTTTAAAGCAGCCGGTGAAAATCGCCCTGATTGCAGATTTGCATATCGGTCTGTTTTCGGGTCATGAGCGTCAGTTGCGACAAATTGTACACAAATTAAATCATATTCAACCTGATTTGGTGGTGGTCGCCGGCGACTGGACTTATGAACCAGAAAATAAACTGGCACAGGAACTGGCAGTTTTAAAAGAGATTCACGCTCCGGTCTATTCGGTCAATGGTAATCACGATGAGCAATATCCCGGACCGCCGATTCGCGAACTGTTGCACTATGCATTGCAAGTTAATCAGGTTATGGATATTGAAGGTCAAATTGTCGAATTTGATGAGTTTCGCCTTTTGGGCGTGGGTGATCTCTGGGCTGGAAAAGCCGATATGCGCAGTTTGCCAGACTTGCCTCAGGACAAGCCTTGGGTCATTCTTTCGCATAACCCGGATACGGTCGATATGATTCCCAAACTGCCGACGCGCCCTCTGATGCTGTCCGGGCATACTCATGGCGGACAGGTAGAGCTGCCTTGGCTAACTAATTACGTCATGAAAAAGGTTTCAATTTTGGGACATAAAAAGGGCATGTACCGCCATGAACATGCAGATGTGTTCGTTACTGTCGGTACCGGCTTGGTCGGTGTACCTTTCCGTTTTCGGGTGCCACCTACCATTGATATTATTGAACTGATCTAAATTCAGCCGGCATTCTGTACCGCGTTAACTGATGATCCAGACCAGAATCAGCAACACCACCGCGATAGCCGCCATCATCCAGATTTTCTTTTCAATTTTGCGGGTTGGCACATTTTCACGTAATTGTTGCGCAGTGATTTCAGCTTCTGTCGGTGTACTCAAGCTAGGATGGGTGGGGATTTCCAGTGGCGGTGTCACCAGGTCAATATCACCGGCATCATCACTAAAGCGTGGACCTGTACTCTCATGCTTCATGACCACATCATGTTCCTGCACAATTTCATCAATCACTTGCAGCGCCTGAGCTTCATCCAAGGGTGTATTCTCGGTGATATAGCGAACAGCTTCTAATTTTTTATCATCTTCCAGCAAAATAATGATATTGACCAACTGCTCCTGCGAGAGGTATTCAATAAGATCCTGCATGGCCTTGCCTCATTTTTTGAATTGAGTTCATTTGATTGTTGAGCAAATTTAACGAGATAAGTAGCCGAGTTTTGTTGTGAAATCATAAAAAAAGCCAGCATCGAGTGCTGGCTTTTGAATCGATCTAAAACCTTAGATCTGATTGTTTACATCATCATTCTTGGTTTCACGAATCAGTAAAAACGCGACAAGCGAGAGGATAGATGCTGCGGTCAGGTAATAACCGACTGCAGACAGACCATAGGCCGTTGCCAGCTTGGTTGCGATTAGCGGTGCAAATGATGCGCCGAAAATACCTGCCAAGTTAAAGGTTAATGCAGAACCTGTATAACGTACTGAAGTCGGGAAGATTTCAGACAATACAGTACCGATTGGCCCATAAGTTAAGCCCATGATCGCCAGACCAATACACAAGAACAGGAACACCACCAAAGTGCTGCCAGATTCAAGCATATCTGCAAAGAAGATACCGAAGATCGCAGAAATGACACATACCGCAATGGAAGTGGTCTTACGGCCAAATTTCTCAGCCAATACTGCTGAAAGCGGGATAAAGGCAGCAAAACATAGGGTTGCAACTAATTGCAATTGCAGGAATTCTTCACGAGAATAACCGAGTTGTTTTGTTCCCCATTGCAATGCAAATACCGTAGTCAGGTAGAACACAACGAAAGTACAGATTGCAGCAATCGTACCCAGAACCAGCATACGAGAATGCTTTTTGAATACCTGAACAAAAGGAACATTCACTTCTTTCTGTTTATCCAGCACTTTCTGGAAAGCAGGGGTTTCATGCAATTTTAGACGAATCCATAAACCGACAATTACCAACAAGGCACTTGAGATAAACGGAATACGCCAGCCCCACGCCATAAAGTCAGCTTCAGACATGAAAGCGCCAAGGGTCAGGAAAGAACCTGTTGCCAGAATAAAGCCGATTGGAGCACCCAGTTGCGGGAACATGCCGTACCAGGCACGTTTGCCTTCCGGGGCATTTTCAGTTGCAAGAAGTACCGCACCTGACCATTCACCACCCAGACCCAAGCCCTGACCTAAACGGCACAGTGCAAGTAACAGTGGCGCAGCAATTCCGATTTGCGCATAAGTTGGCAATAGACCAATCGCAACGGTTGAAATCCCCATAGTCAGCAAAGCAGCGACCAAGGTGGCTTTTCGTCCGATCCGGTCACCTAAATGACCAAATAATGCTGCACCAATCGGACGGGCAATAAAGGCAATGGCAAAAGTCGCAAGAGACTGAATGGTTGCGGTCATCGGATCTGTACTGGTAGGGAAGAACAGATACGGAAAAATAATGACAGCAGCGGTGGCATAAATATAAAAATCGAAGAACTCGATTGTGGTGCCTACCAAGCTCGCTGTTAAAACGCGAAATTTTGAATTTTGTGCTGGCTGAGCAGCAGAATTAGACGACGCCATGGAAAACCTTACACTTACTAAAAATAAAAAAACTTAGTTTTAAAAGCGTAATCTTTTTAAAAAAGGCGTAATTTTTTAAAAAAACAACTGCAATCTTCTCGCTTCAACTCGCTCAGGGTCACTGAAATGAAAAAGGAGATGATTAAATCACGTAAAGATAGATAGACAGAAAATGTGATCCTGCGCCTATCAATACAAATATGTGCCAGATAGCGTGGGTATATCTTACTCTTTTTAAAGCGTAAAACAATGCACCCACGGTATAAGCGAGTCCACCAATGATGAGAAAGGTTAAAGATTGAGCACTTAAATATTGCTGCATGTCATCAATCACCAGCAGCGCCAGCCAGCCCATGGCCAGATAAGCCGCCAAAGAAAGTTTCTGGAAACGATGAATGAAAACGAACTTGAAAAGTGTACCAAGAAGGGCAATCACCCATAGCGCAATCAATAAATACTGGGCTTTGGCGGTCGGAATGGCAATCGAAAGAAAAGGGGTATAGGTTCCGGCGATTAAATAATAAATCGCAGTATGATCGATTTTTTTATAAAAATAACGGCGGTCTGCTGCAGTGGCCATGTGATAAAGCATGGAAGCAGAAAACAGCAGAATCATGCTCAGTGCATAAACCCAAAGACCAATCCATTGTCCAGTACTTAAGTAAGACCCTTTAATAATCAAAAGAATACCAGCAACAATGGACAGTCCGGCACCTACACCATGACTAATATAGTTAATTCGTTCCTCATTTTGATCATAATCTGGAACCAGTGGAGCATTCTGCATGATTGTCATTCTTCTTCAAATATACACTTGTATAGTAATTCAATTTTGCTTTTAGGTTAAGAAGATTTAAACTTGATGCGCAATTCATTTCAGGTTTTATCTATGTCAACGTTGACAACTCTCTCAGATCAGGAACAGCAATTCTTGGACACCTTTCAGCAAGCTGTTGAAAGGGATCAATTTGATCGCCTGATCTTAAGCCAGTATAAAGGTGAACTGCAGGATTTAGAGAAAATGACCTTGCGAGTCATTCCATTAAATGAACAGCGCGTATTGAGCTGCCTGTATCGTTACAAGACCCAGGATGTCACCAAAAATTATCCTTTAGATGAAGCATTATTCCAGGTTGCTTCACTACTGGCGTGTTGCAAACAGGCCAATCTGATGACAGTAGATGAAGAATTACAGCTGAAAAAAAACAAGAAAAAAGCCATGTTAACGCGTAGCAAACATAAAGCCGCGATGAATCAGGTGAAGCCTGCTGAACAAGGTCATGACCGGATTAAACAACGTTTTGTCGATCAGGACAGTATCTTTCTCCAGCATCTCGGTATTACCGATCAAAAAGCGCAAATCATTCCGAGTATGGCGCGTAAATGGAAGCAGATTAACAAGTTTGTGGAAATTTTCTCAGGTGCCTTGGCACAGATTAAGCCACAGGCTGAAGGCCTGCGCGTGGTGGATTTTGGTTCGGGTAAAGGCTATCTGACCTGTGCTTTATATGACTATATGCAAAAACATGGTCAAACGCCGTATGTTACCGGGGTAGAGCTTAATCCAAAAATGGTCGAGTTCTGCCAGAATGTCGCGCAACAATCCGGTTTTGATCAGTTGGACTTTTTCCAAGGGGATGTGCGTACCTATGCACCGGAATTTCTGGATGTAATGATTGCCTTGCATGCCTGTGATGTAGCAACAGATTTTGCGATTCATAGTGGCATTCGTCTGAATGCGCAGATGATCATGTGTGCACCGTGTTGTCATAAGGAATTGCGTCCGCAGTTGCAGGCGCCAAAAGTCCTGAGTCCGATGTTACAGTTTGGTATTCATGCGGGACAGCAGGCCGAAATGCTGACTGATACCATACGTGCTTTACTGCTCAAAGCTTATGGCTATGAAACCAAGGTATTTGAATTTGTGGCGCTGGAACATACCAGTAAAAATAAAATGATTCTGGCGACAAAACGCAAAGACTATCAACAACCTGATCAAGTGGTTCTGGCACAAATTCAGGCCTTAAAAGAGATGTATGGAATCCAGAAACATTCACTGGAATTATTGCTCAATGATCAGTGGGATCAGCAGGGAATTGGTTCTAAATGCTAAATAGTCCAGAACTGAAAATAGTGTCCGGCAGCTGGAAGGATTTGGCAGCGCATGCCAAAGCGATTCGTGAAGCCGTGTTTATTCAAGAACAGCATATTGCAGCTGAAGATGAATGGGATGCTGAGGATGCGGTTGCTGTACATTTCATTGTTTTTCAGCAGGATCAGGCGATTGCTACAGCACGCTTATTGTCAAATCACAGTATCGGTCGGGTTGCAGTCCTAACCACAGCACGTGGTTTAGGTGTTGGTCAGCGCTTGATGCAGGCTGTAATTGACTATGCGCGTGCCGAGCAGCGTGGGTTGGTCAAGCTGTCTTCGCAAGTGCACGCCATTGGCTTCTATCAAGCGCTGGGATTTGAAGCTCAAGGTGATGAATATCTGGATTGTGGAATTCCGCATATTGATATGTATTTAAAGCTTTAATTTTCAGCCATTCAAATACGAAAAAGCGAGGCATTGACCTCGCTTTTTTATGCATAGACTGAATCTGGATCAGTGGCCATGTGCTGCATTTGAGCTGTGCTCGGCATTATCCATATTGGCATGTTCTTCAGCTGACATATTGTGTTCAGCGGCTGTCTTACCTGGATGAGCAGTATTGGCAGCTTCACGTGCTTCACGATCTGCTTGCGCTTTGGCAATGGCTTCTGGAGACATCGTCGGTGCATTTTTAAAAGCGTGTTGCTGGGTAGTTTGTTTATTTTGCTGGCTTGGCATGTAATCCGGTTCATTACTTATCGCGAGCCAAAAAATAAGCATGAATAATCCACCTAAAATACAGAAGATGATAAGTGCTTTCCAGCCCCAAGGAGATTTTTCAGGTGAACTGTGATCAGTCATAGGTCTTACCCACGTGGATATCAAACTTATGTAACTTTATAACATAAATTGATCAAAAAGCAGATCAAAATCTGTCATCACATGACTCTGTTTATTGCTTGAAGTAAATTCAGAGAATAAAAAAGAGGAAACACGTTCCTCTTTTATTTAAGTGACCACACTATTGAATCGGCTGGGCGTGTGCTGCGCGATCTTTGAGGAGTTGTGGGGCTTTGAAGCGTTCGCCATATTTATTTTCAAGTACTTTGGCACGGGTCACGGCTTTGGCTAAACCATACTGATTCAGGAATTGTACTGCACCGCCCGTCCAGGCGGCAAAGCCAATACCAAAAATGGAACCCACATTGGCATCGACTACAGATTCCAAAACACCTTCTTCTAGACAGCGAACCGTATCCAGTGCCTGTACAAACAGGAAGCGGTCAATCATTTCCTGTTCAGAAATATCGTTGTCTTTTTTCCAGTGGCTGAGACCAGACCAGAGCTGCTTTTTGGCATCGGCCGGATAATCATAAAAACCTGCGCCTGCGGCCTTACCTTTACGGTTAAATTCGTGAATCATGCTGTGAATCACGTCATCCGCAGGTGATTTAGTGATGGTCTGACCTTGTGCTCCTAAAGCTTTGTATCTTTCATTGGCCACATGTTCAGACAGGGTCAAGGACACTTCATCCTGAATCGCCAACGGGCCTACCGGCATACCGGCTTTGAGAGCTGCCATTTCAATTCGTGCCGGATGTACGCCTTCTGCCAGCAGACGCAAGCCTTCCTGTACAAAGGTGCCAAACACGCGGCTGGTAAAGAAGCCACGGCTGTCATTCACCACAATCGGTAATTTGCCAATCTGCTGCACGAAATCGAAAGCTTTGGCCAGCGTTTCTGCCGAGGTATTTTTACCTTTGATAATTTCGACTAGCTGCATTTTATCGACCGGACTGAAGAAATGCAGGCCGATAAAGTTCTGATCATTTTTTGAAGCCTGGGCTAATTCTGTGATCGGCAGGGTCGAGGTATTCGAAGCCATCATCCCGTTGCTGGCAAGATATTGCTCTGCCTCTTGCGTGACTTGAGTCTTGAGCGCGGGACTTTCAAAGACGGCTTCAATGATCAGGTCACAACCCGCTAGATCTTCATTCGATGCAGTCGCTTGAATCAGACCCAGAACCTGATCTCGTTTCTCGGCTGTTAAACGCCCTTGAGCGACTTTTTTATCCAGCAGTTTCTGGCTGTAGGCTTTGCCTTTTTCAGCCGCTTCGATTGAAATGTCTTTTAGCACCACTGGAATGCCTTTGCTGGCAGTGGCATAGGCGATCCCAGCACCCATCATGCCCGCACCTAGAATACCGACTTTCGTGGCCTTCCATCTTTCAATACCTTGAGGGCGACTGGCACCGGACTTGATCGCATTCAGGCCATGCCAGAAGGTGCCAATCATATTTTTAGAAATTTGACCGATGGCAAGATAAGTAAAGTAACGTGATTCAATGGTCAGGGCTGTATCGACATCGACCTGTGCACCTTCTACTGCAGCCGACATGATCGCTTCAGGTGCAGGGTAGCAGCCTTTGGTTTTATCGCGCAGCATCGCCGGAGCGATTGCCAGCATCTGGGCAACTGCTGGTGTCGAAGGGCTACCACCCGGAATTTTATAGCCTTTTACATCGAATGGCTGCTGAGATTTTGGATTGGCTTTGATCCAGGCAATGGCCTTTTTCAACAGTTCATCGGTACTGTCTGCGACCTCATGAATCAGCCCTAAAGATTTAGCTTTATCGACTCCAAACTGTTTGCCTTCCATTAATAAAGGAAGGGCATTTTGCAGACCGAGCAGGCGGATGCTACGGACGATACCACCGCCACCTGGTAATAAACCCAGTGTGACTTCAGGCAGGCCAAATTTGCTTTTAGGGTCATTCAGGGCAATACGATGATGGGCACACAGGGCAATTTCCCAGCCACCGCCGAGCGCCGTACCATTCAGTGCAGCAACGACAGGAATACCGCGAGTTTCGATATAGCGTAGTTTGGCTTTCATCTCTTCAATCATATTGAAGAATTCAGTTGCATGTTCAGGAGTGGCTTGAATCAGTTCATCCAGATCGCCGCCAGCAAAGAAAGTTTTTTTCGCTGAACGGAAAATAATCCCGGCAATATCTTCATCTGCTTGTAACTGGGCAACGACTTCATCCAGTGCCGTGCGAAAGTCGGCATTCATGGTATTTGCAGACTGGTTTGGAGAATCAAACGTTAAAATAACAATATTATCTTCATTTTTTTGATATTGAATTGCGCTCATTATTTTTCTCCTTATACCAGTTCAATAATGGTTGCGATGCCCATACCACCACCCACGCAAAGTGTGGCTAATCCACGTTTTTTCCCCTGGCGTTCCAGCTCATCCAGCAAAGTGCCTAAAATCATGGCTCCAGTCGCACCGAGTGGATGTCCCATGGCAATTGCACCGCCGTTGACATTCACCTTGGTAGGATCAACCTTCATTTCATTGATAAAGCGCATCACCACGGCAGCAAAAGCTTCATTGACTTCAAACAGGTCAATATCATCAATTGTTAAACCGGCTTTCGCCAAGGCCTTACGAGCAGCCGGGGCAGGGCCGGTCAGCATAATGGTCGGATCTGCACCGACCAGTGCCGTCGCCAGTACTTTGGCACGTGGCTTCAGACCTTGTTCTTTTACTGCTTGTTCCGATGCGATCAAAACCACAGCCGCACCATCGACAATGCCTGAAGAATTCCCTGCATGATGCACATGATTGACAGCACCCACTTCAGGATATTTTTGCAGGGCAATTGCATCAAAGCCCATTTGCCCCATAGTGGCGAAACTTGGATTGAGTTTGCCCAGGCCTTCTGCGGTCGTTGTCGGTTTGATAAATTCATCTTTGTCCAGAATCACCACACCAGCTTTGTCTTTTACCGGGATAACAGAGGCGTTGAAATAACCATTGGCTTGAGCGGCAGCTGCTTTCTGTTGTGATTGTTCGGCAAATTGATCTACATCAGAACGCGTATAACCGTCAATCGTGGCAATTAAATCTGCACCGATACCTTGCGGAATAAAATCACAGGCCATATTGGTCTCAGGATCCAGTGCCCAAGGGCCGCCATCAGAACCCATCGCTACGCGGGACATGGATTCGACGCCGCCTGCAACGACCAGATCTTCCCAGCCAGAACGGACTTTTTGTGCGGCCAGATTGACAGCTTCGAGTCCGGAAGCGCAGAAACGGTTGATTTGCACGCCAGCGACATCATTGTCCCAACCCGCAGCAATGGCAGCGGTCTTGGCAATATCGGCCCCCTGATCACCAATCGGGGTGACACAACCCAGCACAATATCATCGACTTTTGAGGTGTCCAGTCCGTGACGGTCTTTCAGTTCATTGAGTAAACCAGTCAGTAATGAAATGGGTTTTACTTGATGTAAAGATCCATCTTTTTTGCCTTTTCCGCGTGGCGTACGAATGGCGTCAATAATATATGCCTCGCTCATAGCATGTTCCTTTTATTGATTTAATGAAAATTATTCTAATGATTCGAGTGTAATCCTTAATTTTTGAAGTGCAATGACGAGAACGGGTCAGATCAATTGAGCGATTTAGCCAATTGTAATTATAAAAAAGCCTAAGCTAATGCTTAGGCGGAGAGAACTGATTTTAATTTTTAAATGTTATTTCGCAACATCATTTGATTAATGATAGCCATGCAATTGACGATACAGACCCGGGGTTACACCGGTCCATTTCTTGAAGGCGCGGTGGAAAGTACTAGTTTCACTGAAACCGACTTGTTGTGCAACATCTTCAAGGGTCAGATCCGGATTAAGTAACAGGTGAATTGCTGCATCACGGCGCAAGGCATCTTTTACGCCTTGATAGCTTTTGCCTTCGGCTGCCAGACGGCGGCGCAAGGTTTGCGGTGATAGATAAAGCATCGACGCGACATCGTTTAATGTCGGCATTTCTTCGCCAATCTGGCTCTTCAGCACATCACGAATACGTGAAGTCAGCGAGTTGGTGTTTTTGAATTTCACCAGCAATTGTGCCGGCGCAGCTTTCAAAAATTCTTCTAAGGTTTCTTCATTCTGGCGAATTGGCAGGTCCAGATAATCCGCAGCAAAAGTGATCTCGGTGCGTGGCATATCGAACTGCATTACCGGCGCAAAGAACAGGGCATCATATTCATCGGCATGGTCTGGACGAGGGTAGCTAAAATGCACGCGTTCCAGTGGCAGGCGACGCTCAATGAGCCAAGACGCCAAGCCATGCCAGATCATCAGCATGCTTTCAGTAATGAAATGATCCGGATCCATTGCATTTGGAATGAGTGGTACCAGACGTGCTTCGTGTTTGTCACGCTCCAGAGTCACCGACCAGTCATCACCAAAGAGTTTGTAGAACTGGGAAGACAGTTCCAGTGCATCACCCAGAGTTTTGGCATGAATGATGAGCTGGCACATGATCGCAAACGTACCTAAACGGCGTTGCTGTTTGTCAAAACCGACATGCTCGTCCTGAGTTACCATCCACAACATTTTAATAAAGCGGGTATATTGTTCAGGCGAAATACGCGCTTTGGGCTGATGCAGCAATTCTGCTTCAATCCCGACGTGAGACAATAAAGTATCGACATCCATGCCCAGACGTTTAACGCCAGATAAGGCTGCATTGACGAAGTGGATACTGATCGTATCACGACTCATGTTTAATCCTTCAGTCTCTTTAATGTTCACTAATAATTGACCTAAATGACGAAAAATAATAAAGCAATGGCAATTTACAAGAATACCTTTGCCATTTTCTTACATATTAGATTGCCGAAACTATCAAGGTAAATGGCTGAACATGACATTGTTTTTATGCATTTATGTGCCTAAGATGCTGAAAAAAGCAATATAAGTAGAGCAAATACTCCAATGTCATATGTATTAAAAGGATTGAAAATCCTCGATTTTTCTACACTTTTACCCGGCCCGTTTGCTACATTATATCTTGCTGATTTAGGTGCAGAAGTTGTGCATATTGAATCACCAACCCGACCGGATTTGTTGCGATTAATGCCACCCTTTGCCAATGGACAGGCCACTTCACAAAGTTATTTGAACCGAAACAAGCAATCGGTTGCACTGGATTTGAAAGATCCTGCAAATATCGAACTGGTCAAATCCAGGATTGCAGATTATGACATTGTAATTGAGCAATTCCGTCCAGGGGTGATGCAGCGTCTAGGCTTAGATTATCAAACCTTAAGCGAAATTAATCCAAAATTGATTTACTGTTCCATTACCGGTTATGGCCAAACTGGCACATATAAAGATAAGGCAGGACACGACATTAATTATCTGGCTTTATCTGGAATTGCCGGACACAGTGGCCGGATTGAAAATGGCCCACCTGCCTTGGGAATTCAGGTCGCTGATGTTGCGGGTGGTTCCATGCATGCCGTAATTGCGATTCTGGCTGCGGTGATTGAACGCCAGCAAAGTGGCAAAGGGCAATATATTGATATTTCCATGACCGATTGCGTGGTGACGATGAATAATCTGGCGGCTTCTGCCAGTCTGGCCGGTAATCAGCATCAACGGCCTGAATCAGGCTATCTGAATGGTGGGACTTTCTACGACTATTATGAAACCCAGGATGGGCGTTATCTGTCAGTTGGCAGTCTGGAGCCCCAATTTATGCAGGGGCTGGCACAGGCCTTAGAGCTGCCGATTCTTCTGGAAAAAGGCGCTTCTTATGCCGCTGAAGATCATGCTGCGGTGAAGCAGGCGATTCAGAATAAAATCAAGACCAAGCCTTTATCTGAATGGCAAACACAGTTTGCCGCGCTGGATGTCTGTGTCGAACCGGTGCTCAAGCTTGAAGAAGCGTTACATTCCGATCTGGCCCAGCAGCGGGGATGGGTCGTACAAGTGCCACTCAAATCCAATAGTCAGCAAACCGAAGCACAACTGGCTTGCCCGATTAAATTTTCACGTTCCACGATACGTTATGAATTTGTAGGACAGCAATTGGGAGAGAGTCAAAATTGGTAGAATTTTTAAAGTGTTAATAAAGTAGATAATGAAAGTAGAGATAAATCTTTCTATATGAAAATAAGTAATAATGATTGAAGAATTTAATCATTATTACTTTAAATTTAATCGAATGCTGTAAATACTGAGATCCGTGAAACTTTGACAGGCTTATCAATAAAACCGCTATGAAATATGTATAAAAAGCATTTTATTGATAGGTTCAATCTCGCTATCCTTGCCGGCGATATAATAGAAACTACTAGCTGTACGCCATGTATTTATATACTGATTTCGATCAGCAACTGATTAATGAACGTGTTGCACAGTTCCGTGACCAAACGGAACGTTATTTAGCCGGTAAACTCACTGAAGATGAGTATCGTCCGCTTCGTCTGCAAAATGGTCTGTACGTACAGCGTTATGCGCCAATGTTACGTATTGCCGTGCCATATGGTTTGATGAACTCAAAACAACTTCGTAAAGTGGCTGATTTGGCAAAAGAATATGACCGTGGCTACGCGCATATTTCGACCCGTCAAAACATCCAGTTTAACTGGCCGGCGCTGGAAAATGTGCCGGATATGCTGGCTGAACTGGCGACTGTGCAAATGCACGCGATTCAGACCTCAGGTAACTGTATCCGTAATACCACGACGGATCAGTATGCAGGTGTGGTTGCAGGTGAAATTGCCGATCCGCGTCCGACTTGTGAATTGATCCGTCAATGGTCAACCTTCCATCCGGAATTTGCCTTCTTGCCACGTAAGTTCAAGATTGCAGTTTCTGCGCTGGAAGAAACTGACCGTGCAGCTACTGCATTCCACGATATCGGTGTGTATATCGTGCGTAATGAAGCAGGCGAAATGGGCTATAAAATCAAAGTCGGTGGTGGTCTCGGCCGTACGCCAGTGATTGGTAGCTTTATCCGTGAGTTCTTGCCACGTGAAGACCTGATTGCTTATCTGGAAGCAGTGCTTCGTGTGTATAACTTGCATGGCCGTCGCGACAACAAATATAAAGCGCGTATCAAGATTCTGGTAAAAGCCTTAACACCAGCAGTATTTGCCGAGAAAGTTGAAGCTGAATTTGAGCATACGGTTAAAACACTGAAAATCGATGCAGACACCTTGGCAAAAATGGATGAGAACTTCACGCCATTCGATTACCAAGATTATGCAGATGAAGATTTCACTGAATTGTTCGCGCAATATCCGAAATTCAAACAGTGGTTCAACATTAATACCAATGCACATAAAGTGAAAGGTTATCGTATTGTGACGATTTCACTGAAACGTGCCGGAATTGCACCGGGTGATGTCAGCACCGAAGAAATGAACCTGATTGCAGATCTTGCAGATCAGTACACTTTCGGTGAGCTGCGTACCACGCATGAACAAAACATCTCACTGGTGGATGTACCGCAAAAAGATTTGTTCGCTGTATGGCAAACTCTTGACCAAAATAACCTGGCACGTGCGCATATCGGTTTCTTGACCGACATCATCTGCTGCCCAGGCGGTGACTTCTGTTCATTGGCCAATGCGAAATCCATTCCAATTTCTGAAGCGATTTCACGCCGTTTTGATGACCTGGATACGATTTACAATTTAGGCAAACTGGATCTAAATATTTCAGGTTGTATGAATGCCTGTGGTCATCACCACGTTGGTAATATTGGTATCTTGGGTGTAGACAAGAAAGGCGCTGAGTTCTACCAGATCACTTTAGGCGGTAATGCCGATCATGATGCTTCGATTGGTGACATTCTTGGGCCATCATTTGCAGCCGAAGTCGTGCCGGATATCGTAGAAGAAATTCTGAATACTTATCTTGACCTGCGTCAGGATGGTGAAGAGTTTATCGATACTTATCGCCGTGTCGGCATTCAACCATTTAAGGAGCGTGCATATGCTTAATACCGCACTTCAAGTGCTCTCTAAAGATGGCACGATTGCAGACAATACCTATCAATTGATTGGTGAAGATGGTGTTTTGCCGCAGGGTGATGTGGTTCTGACTGTGGACCAGTTAGATCGGATTGGCAATGTTTCAGGTAAAAAAGCATTGTACTTAACTGTAGATGCTTCTCCTGAAAATCATGAATTTCCATTAGATCAGCTTGATGCAATCTTCATTGAGTTTGCCGGTTTTAATGATGGCCGTGGTTATTCATTTGCAGCACTTCTTCGCCGTCAGGGTTTCCAAGGTGAACTACGAGCCACTGGTGACGTGTTCAAAGATGTGCTGAATTACATGAAGCGTTCTGGTTTCGATACTTTCGTAATTAAAGAAGGTAAAGATATTCAGGAAGCCGCTGCCGGTTTGAATGATTTCAAAAATCCGTATCAGGCATCGACTGCGGTTGCACAGGCACATTATCAAACAGGAGCATAATTTAAATTATGCTCCTGTCAAAAAGCCGGATTGATTCCGGCTTTTTTATATCTTGATTAAAATTCTCAACTTTCTTCAAGTTGACAGTTGATCATCCAGTGAATTCCAAACTGATCGCTAAAGGCAGCATAAAGTGCGCCCCAAAAGGTTTTTTCTAGCGGCATCTCAATTTGACCATTCACCGATAAAGCATTAAAAAGTCGTTGTGCTTCAGCTTGTTCGCTTGCGTCTAAGTTAATTGAAATATAGTGGTTATTACCTTGCGTGAACACGGTATTGGTTTGCGCGCAAAATTGATCATTCGTATCGGATGCCATCAGTTCGGTAAACTCATTGATGGGAAGTGAGATATGTAGAATTTTATTTTTATCCGCTTCAGACAGTGTGACACCTTCTTCGGGTGGCATTTCACCATAACGACTTAGGCTTGAAAATTCGCCGCCAAAAACGGATTTATAAAAGTTAAAGGCCGCTTCAGCCTGACCTTGGAAATTGAGGTAATGATTCAGTTGCATGGGAGAGCTCCCTTTTTATTTTGTTTGTTTTAATCTACGCCACTTTGCGGTATTGCGTGTGAGCAAACTTTATCAAAATGTAAGAATAAAAAATCCCTGCATGTGAAGGGATTTAAAATCCCCCTCCTTTGATAAAGGAGGGGTTAGGGGAGGATTATTTTTCAATTATAGCAATGCATCAATCTATCTCTTGCGCAGTAATACTGCTTACCTTTAGTAAAGGGAGACTTCTTTTAAAGTAATTCAATCGCCACAGCTGTCGCTTCACCACCACCAATACACAGGGCTGCAATCCCTTTTTTTCCACCGGTACGTTTTAGTGCATGAATCAAAGTCAGGATAATACGTGAACCGGTTGAACCCACAGGATGACCGAGTGCACATGCACCACCATTGATGTTGACTTTTTCAGGGTCTAGCTTGAATTCATCCATTGGACACATGGTGACCATGGCAAAGGCTTCATTGATTTCCCAAAGGTCGACATCAGAAGCGGTCCATCCGGTTTTATCCAGTACTTTCTGGATTGCACCGACTGGAGCAATGGTAAACTCAGATGGATGTTGAGAATTCGATGCATACGCCACAATTTTGGCTAAAGGATTTAAACCTTTTGCTGCTGCATTGTCAGCCGAGGTAATTACTAAAGCTGATGCGCCATCTGAAATCGAGCTGGCATTAGCCGCCGTAATCGTACCGTCTTTAGCAAACGCTGGACGTAAAGTTGGAATTTTATCGATGTTGGCATTAAATGGTTGCTCATCTTTATCAACAACCACATCGCCTTTGCGGGTTTTAACTGTTACAGGCACGATTTCATCAGCAAAGTAGCCTTCATTGACCGCAGTTTGCGCACGCTTTAATGAGCGAATTGCAAAATCATCCATCTGCTCACGGCTATAACCTTTGGTATTTGCCATATCTTGGGCAAATGAACCCATCAAGCGACCTGTTTCAGCATCTTCCAAGCCATCCAGAAACATATGGTCCTTGATTTCACCGTGACCCATGCGGAAACCGCCACGTGCTTTTGGCAATACATAAGGAGCATTAGTCATGGATTCCATACCACCGGCAACCACGATATCAGCAGAACCTGCTTTAATCATGTCAGCAGCCTGCATGACGGCTTTCATGCCTGAACCACATAATTTATTAATGGTCACAGCACCAGTAGAATCTGGAAGACCAGCTTGACGCATCGCTTGACGTGCAGGCCCTTGCTTTAAACCTGCCGGGAGTACACAACCCATAATGACTTCTTCAATATCCGCTGGTTGCAGACCCGCACGGGAAATTGCCTCTTTAATGGTGACCGCACCGAGTTCGGGCGCAGTTACACTTGCAAGACTACCCTGAAAGCCACCCATGGCTGTACGTGCACCATTGACAATTACGATGTCAGTCATTGTTTTCTCTCCGTATGAGTTTTAATCAATTTTTCAGACTTAAGCAGTATATTGAAAAAAACTCAGGATTGAAGCGTTAATCGCAGCGAAGCATAAACTGGATAGTTCTGTTAGCAAGACGAGAGACTTTCGATCCGGATATGGCCCATTTTGCTGAGTACAATACGCTGTTGGCTAGAAAGATGGGTAGAACAATAATAGAAACTACCATTTGAACCAATCGGCAAGGCAGTGTGCGCTTGATAAGTGACACTCGGTAAACTCAAAGTTCCTCGCCAACTCAGGTTGCCGTATTTGAGGTTAAGTACATCAATATGTAAAATTTGTTCGTCTACATCCACTTGCCTATTTTTATTTTTATCGATAAAAACCAGCATGTTTTTGTTCCATTGATTGGCTTGGCAACTGAGAGAATCTTGGCTCGGGCAAATCACAATATTTTGATGAAACACTGCAGCCTGGCTGCGTGCATAGCGATTAATTTGAGATAATTTGATCGGAATATTTTTGGCTTCCTGTTTGGATCGATATTCATGGAAGTACGGTAGGGCGATACTGGCGACAATTGCAATTAATGCAATACAGATAATTAACTCAACAATAGTGAACGCTCTTGTTATTTTTTTATACATAGAGTTACCTGATTTATATATTATTTTTATGATAAAGATGTTATTAATTATACGTTTTTTATGCTTTATTGAGCGTGTAAATCAGTACTTACTTAAGTTTCAAGAAAGCTGTTAAAAATAATTGGCAATCACAATAGGTCATTCAGAGTAAAAAATTACTGAATTACAACGGAAATTGTAAGTAATTTTGTCAATAATTTACTTGATTAGATTAATCAAGCACTTGGAAAAATAAAAAAGTGTTTGTATGATGCCATGTGAATAGCTTAAGAATAATACTGGGGTAATAAAAAGCCTATCTCAGGATGGCCTATTACGGGCTTGAGCTTGAACAACAATTGTTATCTCTGGAGGATAAATCCATGAAAATGAGTCGTATTGCTTTAGCTATGCTTGTAGCTGCACCTTTTGCTGCTGCCAATGCAGGCGTAACTGTTACTCCGTTGATGTTAGGTTATACTTTCCAAGACACTCAGCACAACAATGGCGGTGACGATGGAGAGTTAACCACCTTTGGTCAAATGGAAGATGATTTATTTGTAGGTGCGGCGATTGGTGTTGAATTAACGCCATGGCTAGGTTTTGAAGCTGAATATAGCCAGGTTAAAGGCGATATGACTGATCTACCTGGTGCTGAATACAAAGGTCAGAATATTGCGGGTAACTTCTATGCAACTTCTGATGTATTCACTGGTAACTATGACAGCAAAGTGAAGCCATACATGCTTTTGGGTGCGGGTCACTACAAATATGAATTTGATGGCGCTACAGATGCTGCTATTGGTCGTGCAGGTCGTGGTCTTGAAGAAGAAGGTACTTTAGGTAACGCTGGTGTTGGTGCATTCTGGCACATCAACGATGCATTAGCGCTACGTACCGAAGCTCGTGGTACTTACCACTTTGACGAAAAATTCTGGAACTATACAGCACTTGCTGGTCTTAACGTAGTTCTAGGCGGACGTTTGAAGCCAGCTGCTCCTGTTGTAGAAGTTGCTCCAGTTGAGCCTGTAACTCCGGTTGCTCCAGCTCCACAAGAGTTGACTGAAGACCTGAACATGGAACTTCGTGTGTTCTTTGATACCAACAAATCAAATATCAAAGATCAATACAAACCAGAAATCGCAAAAGTTGCTGAGAAGTTAGTTGAATATCCAAATGCTACTGCTCGCATCGAAGGTCACACAGACAACACTGGTCCACGTGCATTAAACGAACGTTTATCTCTAGCTCGTGCTAACTCTGTTAAATCTTCACTTGTGAACGAATACAACGTAGATGCATCTCGTTTGTCTACTCAAGGTTTCGCTTGGGATCAACCGATTGCTGACAACAACACTAAAGAAGGTCGTGCTATGAACCGTCGTGTATTCGCGACGATTACTGGTAGCCGTACTGTTTTAGCTGAACAACCAGCTCAATAATTCGTTATTGAATACTGATTAAAAAAGGCGACTCTCTGGAGTCGCTTTTTTTATGTCTGCATTTTGACTACACTTAGCCTGTTAAGATGTCGTTGAGTAAAAATATGAGTGTTGAAATTCCTGAAGACTTGCAAAATCTGGAAGCCAATGGCGGAATTTTTGCAATATGGATGATTTTTCATCATTATGGCATTGATTTGAATATTTCTGACTTAACTCAGCTCTGTCAGCATGATCTTGAAATGGGAAGCTCTAGCATCGCACTTGCGGTTGCCTTAAAAACACTGGGTTTGGATGTCGATTTTTATACTGAACATGATGCAGATAAACAGCCAATTGAAGTCGATTTCTATCAACAAGCCCATCGCTTAAATATTCCTGTTACAGAACAGCCATTGTCTTATACAGAAATTCAGGAAAATGTAGAGGCAGGACGTTTCGTGATTGTATTTTACGATACCCTAGAAGGTGTGGGTAATCATTCATTAGTTTATGCAATCGATGAAAATGAAATCAGCTTCTTTGATAGCTTTGAGACAATGCCGGCGCATGTGTTTGAGCAGCAACGTCGGGTAGGCGGAATTTGCCAGCAAGTGATTGTGATTGATGATCGCAATTTCGTGATGCGTCATAGTTAATTCAAGAAATAAAAAAATCAGCCCGTAAGCTGATTTTTTAATGAATAATTTTTTATTCCTGATCAAGTTTCATGGGCTGTACATCCATCTCTTGATAAGATACTAGTTTAGTTTTTTTCTTCCATTTGTAGCCGAACCAAATGGCTAGGAATAGCGGAATACTGATATAGGTCGATAACACACCCATCCATTGACCAGACAAAACATCCTGATAGTTCTGTCCAAGGACGACAATCGCACAGAGGATAAACGCAAACCAAGGGGCGAAAGGAAAGAATTTAGCGCGATAAGCCAGATCTTCCAGTTTATATCCTTGTGCCAGATACCCTTTACGGAAACGGTAATGGGAAATGGCAATCCCGAGCCAGACGATAAAGCCACACATCCCCGACATATTCAGCAGCCAGTTAAAGACTTCCTGTTCACCAAAGAAAGTAGTCAGGAAGCACAGAGCTGCGATCGCCGTAGTGGCATAGAGTGCATTCATCGGCACACCACGCGGATCCAGACGTGCAAACATTTTAGGTGCACTACCTTTACGTGCCATATCAAACAGCATACGAGTAGACGAATACATGCCCGAGTTACCTGCAGACAAAATAGCGGTCAAGATCACCGCATTCATAATACTGGCGGCAAAGGCAAAACCGGCTTTTTCATACAATAAGGTAAATGGCGAAAGCGCAATATTATCTGTTGCAGCGGCCTGTAATAAACGTGGATCATTATAGGCAATCAAGGTGCCGATAATGAAAATACACACAATATAAAACAACAGGATACGCCAGAAAATCTGTTTGATGGCCACCGGGATGGTTTTCTTTGGATCTTTCGATTCACCTGCCGCCACACCGACCATTTCGGTACCCTGGAAGGAGAATCCGGCAATCATCGCCACGCCAATTAATGCCTGGAAACCACCGACAAAGGGTGCATCACCAATGCTCCAGTTAACAAATGCTTCCGCACCCGGGGTGAGCATGATCTTCACGATCATCCAGATTCCGATGATGATAAAGGCAATGATCGCGAGAACTTTCACCAGAGAAAAGAAAAATTCAGATTCGCCAAAGCCTTTTACCGTCAGGGCATTAATCCCGAAAATAATGGCAAGGAAAATGGCGCTCCAGTACACGCCCGGTATATCGGGAAACCAGAATTTCATAATGAACTGAACGGCAACCAGCTCAAAAGCTACGGTAATGGCCCAGTTGTACCAGTAGTTCCAACCTAAAGCGAAACCAAAACCACCTTCGACATATTTGGTGCCGTAAGTGAAAAATGCACCTGAGGTCGGATTGTGCGTGGCAAGTTCACCCAAGCTGGTCATCAGGAAATAAATCATGATCCCAATCAGTACATATGCAAGTAGTGCACCACCTGGTCCAGCATTGGCAATGGTCGCCCCTGAGGCCAGGAATAGACCTGTACCAATTGATCCGCCAATCGCGATCATATTCAGATGACGAGCACCCAGCTTACGCTGCAGCTGCATCGTGTTTTGCGTTTCGCTCATCATGATTCCTTAACATTTTTTTGAGTGCTGGCGAAGAGCACTTTAAAGCCTTGTTGATCCGCTTTTACTGTGCAGCGACCAAAGTTTTGTTCAATCAGGGTCGGGTAGTTCAAGAAACGGTTGGCCACAATCCAAAGCTCACCGCCCGATTTTAAATGACGACGCGAGGTTTTACATAAGGTTTCACTTGCCGTGTAATCGGTTTCGATTCCCATATGAAAAGGTGGATTACTGACAATGGCATGCAGGAATAACGGTGCATCCTCAATGCCTGTAACCGCTTTGATTTCAATCTGTTCAGGAATGAGCTGGTTTTCTTCAAATGTCATTTGGGTAGAAGCCAGTGCAAAGGCATCAACATCCATGGCAAAAATCCGGTTTTTCGGATTCAACTTTGCCAGATATGCGCTAATCACACCTGCACCACAACCAAAGTCAGCGATTTTACCTGAAGTGATTTGTGACAAATAAGGTAATAGCGTGGCAGTTCCTACATCCAAACGGTTTTGACTAAAGACGCCTGGAAGTGCACAAATAATTAAGTCGCCATTTGGTGTCGAAACGGTATAACGCTGCGCCCAGTCTGCAAGTGCTTTTTTCTCGACCGTATGCTCTAGAACCAATTGCCAAAGCTGGCAATGACGTGCGCTGTCAAGTTTGAGAGTTTTACCAAAAGGCTGCAACTGTTTGGCTGCGCGTTCTATCCCGCCTTTCTTTTCACCGACCAGAAAAATACTGCTGCCCGGTTTAAGCTGCGCTGCCACATTATGCAATAAATAATTCAACAGTTCTTTAGACTTGGGTACAAAAATAACTGCCTGATCAAACTCAGCTTCAGGCATCTCTGCACCAAAATGCACATCTGCTTGTTGTGACTGGAAATATTGAAAATCATTAAAATTCCATGTCCAGACAGCGGGATTGATAGAGGCATCGAATTCAGCGAGCAGATCATCTGTTGGTGCATTAATCAGTAAGATGCGACCCGACAAAAAATCATATTGTCTTAATAAAACTTCGCTTTTAGGATCCATAGGTATCTCTCCAATATAAAGAACACTGCCTAAGTCTGACCTAGACAGTGTTCTTTGGACATGAAATTACTTCTTTGTTTCAGGAAGTACTACATTCAGAATAAGGGCAGCGATACCACCAGTAGCAACGCCTGAGCTAAAGATATTACGGAATAACTCAGGAAGATGCTCAAGAATTTGTGGAACTTGTGCAACACCTAAACCCAGCGCCAGTGAAATCGCAATGATCAGCAGGGCACGACGGTCCAAATGAACACCAGACAGGATGTTAATACCAGAGGCTGCGACTGCCCCAAACATCACCATCACTGCACCACCCAGTACCGCTTGTGGAACGGCCTGAATAATACCAGCAACTGCAGGCAGCAAACCAAGAATAACCAGCAAAGCAGCAATCCAGATGCCGACATAACGGCTCGCTACACCTGTTAGCTGAATCACACCATTGTTCTGTGCAAATACTGAACTCGGGAAGGTGTTAAAAATACCGGCAAGGAATGAATTCGCGCCATTCACCAGTACACCACCTTTAATGCGCTGCATCCATTTTGGACCATCAACTGGCTGGTTGGAAAGCTTTGAAGTCGCAGTGATATCACCAATCGCTTCTAAAGACGTCACCAGATAAATGAATGCCATTGGAATAAACAGGCTCCAGGAGAAGCTTAAACCGAAATGCATTGGGGTTGGAATCTGTACCAACGGTGCATCTTTTAGACCAGAGAAATCCAGATGCCCCATAAAGCCCGCCAGAACATAACCACAGATTAGGGCGATCAAAATGGCAGAACTTTTTACCCAGGTAATCCGGATACGGTTCAGAATAATAATCAACGCCAAGACGGTACAAGACATGATCAGGTTGTCAGCATTGGCAAAAGTTTTATCGCTCATGGCCTGATAACCACCGCCCATACTGATTAAACCTTCTTTAATTAAGGTCAAACCAATCAGCAGCACGACAATTCCGGTCACCAGCGGTGTAATCAGTTTTTTGATCCAAGGCAGAATTTGTGACACGCCCATTTCAATAAATGCACCTGCAATCACCACACCAAAAATAGAAGCCATTACTGCTTCTACAGGTGTACCTGCAGCCACCATGGCTGAACCAATACCAATAATTGGACCGATAAAGTTAAAGCTGGTTCCTTGGACAATCAGCAGACCGGCACCAAAAGGTCCGACTTTTTTAGACTGTAAAAAAGTTGCGATGCCCGAGATCACCAAGGACATGGACAAAATCATGTTGGTGTCTTCTTTGGAAACACCGAGCGCTAAACAAATCAGCAGGCCAGGAGTCACAATCGGGACAATAATCGCTAATAAATGCTGGAATGCAGCTAAAAAAGCAATCAGTGGTTTTGGTCGATCTTCCAGACCATATACCAGGTCGAGTTGATCTTTAGAAGGAGGAGATTGATTAAAATCAGACATGTGTCAATGCAAATTAAGGCTGGGTGGCGCTATTCTAATCGAGTTACACGTCTTTACAAAATCAAAAAAGCCCCAACTGGGCAAAAAAAGTTGAGGAGTGTGGTTACAGTGACTATAAAAGTTTTGTATTTTTCTGTATAATTTGCCCTCAAATTACATACGCATTGAATTTACATGTCAGATATTAAAACTCTCCGTAACATCGCCATTATTGCGCACGTCGATCATGGTAAAACCACTCTTGTAGACAAACTTTTGCAACAATCAGGTGCTCTCGGTGATCGCGCGGGTGAGATCGAGCGTGTCATGGATTCTGGCGCTATTGAAAGCGAACGTGGTATTACCATTCTTGCAAAAAACACTGCAATCAAATGGTTAGATGAACGTACCAATACTGAATACCGCATTAACATCGTGGACACCCCGGGACACGCCGACTTCGGTGGTGAAGTTGAACGTGTAATGTCGATGGTTGACTGCGTACTTCTTCTTGTAGACTCACAAGAAGGCCCGATGCCACAAACTCGTTTCGTAACGCAAAAAGCGTTCGCACGTGGTTTGAAACCAATCGTGATTATTAACAAAGTGGACAAGCCAAGCGCGCGTCCAGACTGGGTAATTGACCAAGTATTCGATTTGTTCGACAACTTAGGTGCTTCTGACGAACAGTTAGACTTCCCAGTTGTTTATGCTTCAGGCCTTCGTGGTGTGGCTGGTCCTTCTCCAGAAGAACTTGCTGAAGATATGACTCCGTTGTTCCAAACGATCGTAGACATCGTTGAACCACCAGCGGTTGACGTTGATGGTCCATTCCAAATGCAAGTATCTTCACTTGACTATAACAGCTTCGTAGGCGTTATCGGTATTGGTCGCATCCAGCGTGGTTCAGTGAAATTAAACACACAAGTAACTGTAATCGATAAAGATGGCAAAACACGTAACGGCCGTATCTTAAAAATCATGGGTTATCATGGTCTAGATCGCGTTGACGTTGAAGAAGCTTCTGCAGGCGATATCGTTTGTGTAACGGGTATCGATGCACTCAACATTTCTGACACCATCTGTGATCCGAAAAATGTTGAAGCTTTACCTCCATTGTCTGTAGATGAACCTACAGTATCGATGACATTCCAGGTAAACAACTCACCGTTTGCTGGTAAAGAAGGTAAGTTCGTAACTTCACGTAATATCCGTGAACGTCTAGACCGCGAATTGATTCACAACGTAGCATTACGTGTTGAAGATACTGATAGTCCAGACCGTTTCAAAGTATCTGGTCGTGGTGAACTTCACCTTTCAGTTCTGATTGAAAACATGCGTCGTGAAGGTTTCGAAATGGGCGTATCTCGTCCACAAGTAATCATTAAAGAAATTGATGGTGAAAAACAAGAGCCATACGAAAACGTTACTTTTGACGTTGAAGAACAGCACCAAGGCGCTGTAATGGAACAAATGGGTCATCGTAAAGGCGAAATGACCAATATGGAAGTTGACGGTAAAGGCCGTATCCGTATTGAGGCAACTGTTCCTTCACGCGGTCTGATTGGTTTCCGTTCTGAATTCCTGACCATGACTTCTGGTACAGGGATCATGACGTCTAGCTTCTCGCACTACGGTCCAATGAAGCAAGGTACTGTTGCGAAACGTCAAAACGGTGTACTGATTTCTATGGTTCAAGGTACTTGCCTGGGCTATGCACTGTTCACACTTCAAGACCGTGGTCGTCTATTCGCGAAACCACAGTTAGAAGTTTATGAAGGTATGATCATCGGTATTAACTCTCGTTCAGACGACATGACAGTTAACCCGACTAAAGCAAAACAGTTAACGAACGTACGTGCTTCTGGTACTGACGATGCGTTAACGCTGGTTCCTGCGATTGAATATACGCTTGAGCAAGCGCTTGAGTTTATTGAAGATGATGAACTAGTAGAAGTAACACCTAAGTCAATCCGTATCCGTAAGCGTTTCTTGACTGAAAACGAACGTAAACGTAACCGTTCAGGTAAATAATCGCTAGATTATTTCGGGTTTTCAAAAACCGTAATCTTTTCGAAGATTACGGTTTTTTTATATTTACGTTATGCTTAAATCATAATTTACTAAAACGCATTAAACTAAGTCAAAATTAAAAGTATTTATTCAGGTATAATTTGACCCAAAACTTGAAAATAACATATGGGAGCAGTTATGAGCATTATTCAAGAATTTAAAGAGTTTGCGATCAAAGGCAACATGATGGATCTGGCGATTGGTGTCATTATCGGTGGTGCTTTTAGCAAGATCATCGATTCATTGGTGAAAGACATCATTATGCCTCTAATTACCGTGATCACCGGTGGTGGCGTCGATTTTACGCAAAAATTCTTTATCTTGGGAAGAAACCCAGACAATTTACAATCTCTGGATGCTTTGACTAAGGCGGGTGTGAATGTACTGACTTACGGTAACTTTTTAACGATTTTAATTAATTTCTTAATCTTGGCTTGGGTCGTATTTTTATTGGTGAAGTTCATGAACCGTTTACGTAAACAAGAAGGCCCAGTCGAGGAAACTCCGACTACCCCAGCCGATATTGAATTACTGCGTGAAATTCGTGATGAATTGAAAAAGCGTCCACAAGCATAATTCAGTGTATCAAAATTTTCTCTCTCCTTTTAGGAGAGGGTTAGGGGGAGGTGAAACTATTTCTTTAAGAATAAAATAACCTCCATCCCCTTGCGGAATATTGCTTAAAAATCCATCCGAAACTTAATTTCGACCAAATGAAAACCAAACTGGCTTTTAACCGGGCCATGTAATACACGTTCAGCGGCAGTAAATACCAGTTTATCAATCACTGGAACCAGTTGGCCTTTCTTCACTTCACCTAGCTCACCGCCACGTTTGGCAGAATTACAGGTTGAATACTGTTTTGCGATTTTATTAAAGTCGGCACCACTTAAAATCTTCTTTTTAAGCTGCTCAGCGGTTTCTTTATCTTTAACCAGAATATGACGCACAATGGCTGTTTTCATGACTTTTTCCCTCGTACAGTTGACACTTTTTTGACAGGGAGATGGATCTTTTTCAAAGGTTGGCATTCAGGACAAAAAACTGAAGCCCGTTGCCCCAATTTAATATTTTCAAGCGTGGTCTCGCAGTTCACACACATTTCACCGGCACGGCCATAAGCTAGCAGGGTTTGCTGAAAATAGCCATTTTCGCCCATGGCATTGGTGTAGTCTCTTAAGGTTGAACCACCCAGATCAATTGCCTGTTTCAAAATGCGCTTAATTTCCAGCACTAACTTTTCAATCTGCATCAAGCTTAAAGTCGAGGCCGGTTGCGCCGGATGAATCCCCAGATTAAACAGACTTTCAGTCGCATAAATATTGCCTACGCCCACCACCACATGGTTATCCATAATTGCAACTTTGGTGCCAACATTTTTATTCTTCAATTTTTCAAATAAATACTTGGCATTAAAGTTCTCGCTTAAGGGCTCTGGCCCCAGCGTATCGATCAATTTGCTTTGTGATTGTGCATCCAGCCAAAGAATGCAGCCAAAACGGCGAGGATCATGATAACGCAGTTCGATATCTTCAAACTGAATGATTAGATGGTCATGTTTGCGTAATTCTTCATTGCTCTCGCATAGACGGAAACTCCCCGACATGCCTAAATGCCAGAGCATGGTGTCGTGTTCAAACTCCGCCAGAATATATTTAGAACGGCGAGTGAGCTTCAGTAATTTTTGCCCCACCAGCTTTTCTATATTCTCCGGAATAGGCCAGCGCAAACTTGACTGACGTACTTCAACACGTTTTACGCGTTGCTCTAATAAAGGCAATAAACTGGTTTTGGTGGTTTCAACTTCTGGTAATTCAGGCATAACACATCAGTGGCGAGGGAGATGCAGCTAATATTGGGTGAATTGGCTGGGATTGCAAGCGTTAATCTGGGTGAAATCGCTGGAAAATGACTGGGTATTTCATATTTATTTAAGCTGTAATTGCTTAAAGAATAAACTGGGTTTCTATGTTTTTATAGCGAATTTTCTTAGAAGTAAATCGAATGGAAATTATCAATACATTATAAGCTGATGAAAAATATATAAATAATTTAAGATTTTTTAAATAAAAATTATATTTTTATGTTTAAGACATAACTAAAAGTTTAATGAGTAATAAAAAAAATGCTGGGAATTTGTATGAAAAGTTATGTAAATTCATGCACCTAATAGCAATTTAAAAACCTTGCTTGTTTTTCTCTCCGAATGTTTAGGTTTTACATGAAATATTTAGGTCTAGCTCTATTGCCTTTAATGGCTGCCATGACAACCGCTCAAGCGGAATCTGCATTTGATCCACAAGGTCAATATTTACTGGGTGACTGGAATGGTCAACGTACAGAACTGGCCCAACAGGGAATTAAATTTGAAGCCAATCTGTTAACCGATACCGCCTATCTTGCTGATGGTGGTCGTAATGAGGGCGCAGATCCATTAACTTCTGCCCAATTATGGCTAGGTACTCAACTGGACATGGAAAAGCTGGCAGGATGGAATGGCGTCACCGTACGTGCCGTGATGAGTGCACGTCAGGGTCAAAGTACCTCTGTCCGTGACTTGCAGGATCCTAGTGCACCGCAACTGGCCAATGTACAAGGTACTTTCGGACGTGGTAATCAGGATAGCCGTCTGAGCGAGCTGTCTATTGAAAAGAATTATAAAGAGCAGGGACTCAGTATTAAGGCGGGTCGTCTTGGTCTGGGCATGGACTTTAATGTCATGGCTTGTGATTTTGCCAGTACTGCATTTTGTGCAGCGCAAATGGGAAAATGGCAGGGCAATATCTGGATGAATACGCCTGTAGCACAATGGGGTGCGCGCGTGAAGCAGCAACTCAATCCTGAACTTGCAGTACAAGTCGGTGTGTATGAGTTTAATCCAGATAATGGTAATGGCGCTAAAGAAGGTCAGGGCTGGAGTCTGGATACCGACCATGCCGATGGCGTGACGATTCCGGCAGAAGTAATCTGGACGCCGAAATCATTGGTGAATGGCTTGCCGGGCAGCTACCGTGTCGGCGGGATGTACAATACTGCCGATGATGTTGCCAACCAAAAGGATATTGCCAATCCTACTGATGCCAAAAACCGTACCTTTGCCGGCTGGTTAGCTGTAGAGCAACAGTTAACGTCTACAGGTCAGGGCCGTCAGGGTTTGCATTCATTTGCCAACTTTACCTGGCATGACCGCGATACCAATAAAGTGGATAATTCACAACAAATCGGTGTGAAATATATCGGTCTTGCGGACAGTCAACCGAACGACATTTTAGGTCTGGCGGTCAACCGTGTGCATGTGAATGATCGCTTTGCTGATTCACGGCCAGCTTTCAATGCTGATGCAGAATACAATATTGAACTGAACTATAGCTATAACACAACAAAGTGGCTGATGCTGCGTCCAAACCTGCAATATGTCATTAATCCAGGTTCAAGCAACAATGTGGATGATGCACTGGTACTCGGTTTGACTACACGAATCATCTTCTAAAGTTTGATCGTTCACGTTATAACTAAACAGGCTCTTGGGAGCCTGTTTTTATTTCTAGAGTGAAACTGTGCAATAAAAAGAGGAAATACAGCGTGGCATTACTATTTCAACCTATTCAATTTGGATCACTGCAACTTCAAAATAAAATCGTAATTGCGCCGATGTGTCAGTACTCTGCAACAGAGCAGGGGGAAATTACCTATTGGCACGAGCAGCAATGGGCTAACTATGCCTTATCGGGTGCAGGTTTATGTATCGTCGAAGCGACTGCGGTACAGCCAGAAGGCCGGATCAGTTATGCCGATCTGGGGTTATGGAATGACGAACAGGCAAAGCAGATCAAGACTTTACTAGAAAAAGTCAAATCCATCTCCCCGATGCCTTTTGCCATTCAGCTCGCACATGCCGGACGTAAAGCTTCCACAGATAAACCATGGGCAGGTAAAGGTCAGTTTAAGCCGAATGAAGCACATGGCTGGCAAACTGTTTCTGCCAGTGATATTCCTTTTCAGGCCGATGAACATCCACCTAAGGCATTAAGCCAGTTGGAAATTGAGCAGGTCATTGCTGACTTTGCAGAAAGTGCCAAACGTGCAGTTGAGGCTGGTTTTGACCTGATTGAGCTGCATGCAGCGCATGGTTATTTACTGCATCAGTTCATGTCACCACTTTCCAATAAACGTGATGATCAGTATGGCGGTTCACTGGAGAACCGGATGCGCCTGACTCTGGAAGTATTACAAGCCATGAAGGCGGCGGTTCCAGACGGTTATCCGATTGGAGTGCGTATTTCGGCCAGCGACTGGATGGATCAGCCAGATAGCTGGACCATTCACTCTTCAATTGAATTGTCCAAAGCACTGGAAGCTGCGGGTGCTGCCTATATTCATATTTCTAGTGCCGGTTTACATGCCAAACAGAACATTGATGTGAAGCCGAATTATCAGGTGCCTTTTGCAGATGCGATCAAGAAAGTCGTGAATATTCCCGTGATTGCCGTCGGTTTGATTACTGAAGCTAAGCAGGCAGAAGATATTTTACAAAAGGGCCAAGCCGACGCTATCGCACTGGCTCGTGCCATTCTTTATGATCCCCATTGGCCTTGGCATGCAGCGGCAGCACTTGAGGAAAAAATCAAGATTTCACCGCAATATCTGCGCTCTGCACCCCATGGTTTGAATCACCTGTTTGAGCCTTTTTAACACTGCTTTAGTCTCAGAAATTCTTATAATGGAATATCACTGGCAAGAGGATACTGCATTATGATTTTTGCGGTCATTGTGCCCATATTTTTATTGTTGGCGCTGGGTTATCTGACTGTAAAGAGTCAAGTGTTAAACAAAGAACAGGTGGGGACGGTCGGTGCCTTTGTGATTAAAGTAGCCTTGCCCTTGCTGTTCTTTCAGTCCCTTGCCTCCAAAGACCTGCATGAAATCTGGTATTTTGAATACTTTGCCGTGTATAGCAGCGTGACCTTACTGCTCTATGGTAGCGGTTTCTGGATCATGCGCCGTCATTTTCAGAATACGCATTCGCAAAGTGCAGTCTTGTCGCTGGGTGCTGCAATGTCAAATACCGGGCTGATTGGTACAGCTGTGCTTAGCTTATTGATCGGACAACAGGCGATGACCTATACCTCTCTGGTGGTCATCATTGAAAGCGTGTTGCTGATTCCGCTGGTGCTGGTCATGGCTGCGCTGGGCACACAACATCAGGCGAACCTTGGCGCCATTTTGAAAAGTGTGCTACTGACCTTGCTAAAGAATCCCTTATTTATGGGAGTGATGCTGGGCATGGCCTGTGCAGTTTTCCAGATTAAAATTCCAGTCTATCTCGATCAGGTCTTTGCCTTGATTGGTCAGACGGCCTCACCATTGGCCTTGTTTGCCATTGGAGGTGGGATCGTGGGAATGAGTCTGAAATATGTCAACCTGCAAAGTTTCTATCTGGTATTTTCCAGCAATATCATGATGCCGTTATTGATGTATCTGGGACTGAGCCAGTTAACTGATTTAAGTCAGGAAATGGTCCATGCTGGTACGCTAATTGCAGCTTTGCCGATGCCGACGATTTTTGGCATGCTGGGACAGGCGTATGGTTTGAATGATCGAACCTTAACGCCATTGTTGATGAGTACTATTGTCGGTTTTATCGTGACCAGTGGCTTAATTGCCTTGTGGTGGGGATAATCTTTTAGCAGATGGATGCTCTGCTACTAAAAAAAGCCCCAAATTGCATGGGGCTTTTTATATTTTAATTTTGTGGAATTAACTTAACTTTTCTTCGCATGCGCTTTTTTCTGCTCAGCCAGCATTTTGTCTACCGCTGCCAAAGACTCTTTGGCCTGCGGAACATTTTGCTGCGCCAATGCAGCAAAGATTTTCTTAGCTTCTGGCAGATTTTGCGGAACAATACTGCCATTGGCAAACATATTACCTACTGCCATCAGCGCCGGAATATAACCTTTTTTGGCGAGTTCCTGAATGCTGCTTAGGCCTTGCTGAATCGGTTTTTCATCTTTGTTTTTGAGACCGCTGCTGATGTCATATAAGGCTTTGGCATGAATGGCCTGCATATTGCCTTTGCTGATCAGCGGTTGCAGCTTTTGTAGTCCGGCTTTATTTGACGCTGTCGTATTTTCAGAAAATAGCAGTATGGCCAGATCAATGCTGGCATCATCAAATTTGGCTGCTGAAGCGCGTTCCAGATGCTGTTTGGCTTTGGCCAAATCCTGTTTGAGGCCGAGTGTGCCGGCTGCATAGTTTTTACCCAGTACATAATTGGCCACCGGATAGCCTTTGCTGGCTGCCTGCTCGTAAAGCTGAATGGCTTTTTTCTCGTCCTTGGTTGTACCTTGGCCGGTTTGGGTCAAATAGCCTAAGTTATATAAAGCTTGGGCATTTCCCTGACTGGCCAATTGATTCAAAGCGTCATAGGCACCTTTAAAATTATTGGCTTTGACCATGGCCTCAACTTTTTGGAATTGGGGATCGACTTGATCTTTTACGGTATTTGCCAGAGCGAATTGCGCAGAAAGGGCAAGAACTGTAGCGAGTACTAATTTTTTCATGGTTCCTATAACCTTATTATTGCTGGCACCTTATTCCTTGGTGCCGTTTTAATCATTTTCACTTACATCATAAAAGGATTTTGTGCTTTGTAAATATACAATTTGTCACTAAATACAAATCATCGAAGCACAATATACCGATTAAATCGATGCATGATTTGCACAGGTTTCTGATCAATCCTGCAGATATCAAAAGGATTACTTTGCTTCAGCCGACTTCTCTGATTAAATCTCGGTTTGAATCAGACTCCCAGGATTTAACCATGTTTGTCAAAACCATTAAACGTCACTATGACAGAATCAATGCTGATGAATCGATTGCCGATGAAGACAAGATTGATGCGCTGCTGATGAAACTTGGTGCAGAGTTTTTGATGAGTCAGGAAGACCGAGTATATGTCTTTCAAAAAGGTGAACTCACGGCAAAGTTTGATGCCAAACATGCGCGGGCCTATCATTTTAAAGATTATGTGGTAAAAGACATGAACAAGCTGTTTCATGGCTTCTAAAATAAAAAAGCCAAGAATTTTATCTTGGCTTTTTTATGAGTTATGCAGTGATTATTGCGGACGCGTTACATCACCGCTCAAAGCTTCAGGAAGCTCCAGAACTTCGAGACCTAGCTCAGCCAATGCTTCAGGTTTTGCCACGACTAGCGCTTTATAACCATTTTCAATCGCGATGCTATTGACGATTTCAACATCATTATTCAGTTTGGTCGCAACATCAGGCGCGGCACCTGTGCCTTGAACCAGATGTAACCAGTGTTTTGGCTTGGCTTTAAACCATAAACGCGCAATCACTTCCTGACCCAGATAGCAACCCTTGTCGTAGTGAATGCCTTCGCGTTGATGCAAACGTAATTCTTGTGGTTGAAACAGGGTTGCAGTGGCAGCCTGAATCCAGGCCTGACCTGATTCAATGGCTTGCTGTTCCCACATCGTCACATCGGTTTCAGTCGCCACAAAGTCAGTATGAATGCCATTGATGACTGGATAAACTGGACCGACCAGTTCCAGTTTCATTTTTGAAAAGGCACCAAATTTTTTAATATGATTGGTCAGTTCCGTAGCCTGATCTTCAGTGCTGACGATTTCAAAACTTTCCGGACTGATTTTTTTAAGCCACAAGCCAAATTGAATGCGTCCTTTCAGACTGCAGATCGCAGTATAGCGTGTCTGGTTTTCCGCCAAAGTTTCAGTATTCAAAGTCACCTGACCTTGAAGGAATTTTTGTGCATCTACACCATTCAGACTAAACAATGTAAAAGCAGGAGACGCTGCCATAATAAGCCCCGGTTTGAATACTATAAATCAATGCAGTTATTGTGCAGCAAGCATCAAATAGAGGCAAACAAAAAAGCCAACAATCGAAATCATTGGCTTTTAGTGAGCGGATCTTTAGTGGTGATGGCTAGCCGGTAATGGTGAATCACAAGGGAATTTGCCTCCACAGACTCGTACGGTTTCCATCATGCCCTGATCTTCATGGTCAAGGATATGACAATGTTGTACGAAGTCACCTTCAAATTTCTTGTAATGGCTGCGGACAATATAGGTATAGTTTTGTTTTACAAAAAGTGTGTCCTTAAACTGTCCTTTCATGCCACGGTATTGCACATCATCCAGAACTGGATTTACCGGATCTTCTGGGGCTACTGCCTCACTGACATCCTTACCTTGAGGATTCAAAATTTTAACAATCTGGAACGGGTTAACATGAATATGGAACGGATGACCACCAAAACCAGCGCTGGTCAGTTCCCATTCATCAGTCTGTCCAACTTGTAACTGACGGACATATTCGCCATCTACTGAACCATCTCCATCAAAGAAATCTCCAAAACTCAGTGTATCTCCATCTTTTTTATGTCGGAAGCCAAATTTAAATATGCCAGTTCTAGGGTCGGGGCCGAGCGAAAAAGCACTATATTGTTTTGGTCGGGCAGCAACTATTTTATCAATTTCCGGCGTCATCAGTGATGGATGATCACTAAACGCAGAAAGATTAAGCTGAGATAACTGGGTCTGGATGTCTTTGCTTAAACCAATTTTTTGTGCCCGATCTTTCAGGAACTGTGCAGCAGTCTGAGCTTTGGTCTTGGCTGCTTTGACATTGACCCATCCAAGCAGTTGGGCATTGAGGCGGTGATTTGGAGCAATTTGAGGACCTACATTGGGTAATGGCGCGTTAATTTCATCATCGATATTCAATTTGGTGTCAAAAAGGCAGTATCTATTGGTGGTCGGAAAGGCAACCATTGCATCATGACGATAACCAGGATGGAACATGGACAGGGTTCTGGTCTGTACATGATTCATGGTTAAGCCATCTTGCGCGATGGTATGCACATTCAGGCTATTCAGCTTCTCAAATTCAGCTTTCTTGTCTGCCTCCTGATAGGCTGAACAGGCTTTAATGGTTTGCTCTGCAGTAAACTTACTGGAGTCAGGAATTTCCTTAATGATTAAACCAATAGTATCGCGTACACCGCCATGAATCATGCGCCAGCGGTTAAATACATTCTGTTCAACCTTCATTTCTCCCACAATTTTACCGTTGATAGACGTGTAGTAATTCTGGTTGGTCCAGAAGCCGCCAATAGACAGGTCATTATAATTTTCTAGCATGCCTACACCTTCACCTTCACAGTTATTGGGAACAGCAAATGTGACATTAGGATCGGGATTGCTACAGCGATATTGGATTTGCTGGAACAACAGGATGTTTTCGTTGGGGTAACTGTTTTTTTCTTTCCATAGAATATCCATATCTCCAGTTGAAGTGACTTTGCCATTTTTGACTTTTGGTGTTCTTGAGCCTTCAATAATCAATGGGCCTGCCATGCCATTCGACACCTGAAGAGCAGTTGAGCCATGCAGATGGGCATGATACCAGTAAGTCCCTGCAGGATGATTCGGTTCCATTTTGAACTCATAATCAAATTTTTCCTGAGGTTTGAATTTCAGGAAAACATTATCACTATTGCCTTGAGGACTGACCCAGAAGCCATGGGTATGCAGGTTGGTGGTATTAAAGCAGTGTGGTTCATTTACATTCTCGACATGAGTTGGACAGGTTGTTTCTGACTCGGGTGGAAGCTGGTTATTCAGGTTAAGCGCCATGGTTTCACCCTGTTTGACCCGAATCTGTGGCCCGACCAATTGATCCTCAACATATTCACCAGTTTTTTTCTTATCAAATAAACTGGGTTTGGTTAAATAGCCTCTCAGCAGCACCTGATCCCATAAGCCGTTTCTGGGGTTATAGAGCTTGTTAGTCTTATAGGCCACGATCAGCTCATATTTGCCTTTGGCACTTTTCGGTAACAGGGGTGGGTTGCTAATCAAGCTGTCTGATGTTGTCGGAACGGGATGTAATGGCTTGGGTGGAGGTGTGGGGTGTGAGGGATGAGAGGGTTGGGACGGGTTAGGGGGATTTGACGGCGGCGATGGATTTTTTGTTCCATCCCAACCGCGAGCTAAGAGCGTCAAAATGGCGGCTATAGCTCCGAATATTGCGATTTTCAACATTTCAGTTCTGCCTGTTATGGTTATTGTTTTAATGTGAGGATTACGAATAATGTGATATGCGTCACACTGAGCTTCTGATAGTTTTGGAAAATCTGCTATCCCAAATTAGGGGATTGAAATTTTGCTAAATGCGGCGGCAGGACAGGCCTAGGAAAACCAGGGAGACTATATTTTTTTATCTTTAGAAAAATGCAAATAAAATTAATTATTTATTAATGATATTAGTGGTTTATATTAATAATAAAATAAAAATTTAGAGAAATATTTTGCAACATAAGACTAAAGAATGAGGCGAATTATTCAGATTTTTTTAGCAAAAGACCGCTTTAAAGCAAAAATTCTAAAGTCTATGTAACAAATTCTTGCGAAAATACCGATTTTTATAATTAAGTATTTGAAAAATATAAAATTTGGGAAATGCTATTTGTGCAGCGTACAATGCTGCTATTACAAAAGTAACTCATCAATATCTATTGATGAATAAAAATAGAGATAAACGAGGGCAGGCAAGCTTATGAACAACAACTACCGTAAACCGCTGCAATCCACCCAGCTGGAATATTATGACGTGCGACAGGCCGTAGAAGATATTCAGCCAGGCGCATATGCCAAACTTCCTTATACTTCCAAAGTCCTGGCAGAGCAGTTGGTGCGTCGTTGTGATCCTGCCATTCTGGAACAGTCTTTACGCCAGCTGATTGAGCGTAAACAGGAACATGATTTTCCCTGGTATCCGGCACGTGTAGTGTGTCATGACATCTTGGGGCAAACGGCACTGGTCGACCTTGCCGGTTTACGTGATGCGATTGCAGAACAGGGCGGTGACCCGTCTAAAGTCAATCCGGTAGTTCCAACTCAATTGATTGTCGACCATTCACTGGCGGTTGAGTTTGGTGGTTTTGATCCGGATGCCTTTGAGAAAAACCGTGCCATTGAAGACCGTCGTAACGAAGACCGTTTCCATTTTATTGAATGGACTAAAACCGCGTTTGAAAATGTTGATGTAATTCCTGCGGGCAATGGCATCATGCACCAGATCAATCTGGAGAAAATGTCTCCGGTGATTCAAAACCGTGATGGTCTGGCATTCCCGGACACCTGTGTCGGTACAGATTCACATACGCCACATACAGATGCTTTAGGTGTGATTTCAATTGGTGTGGGCGGTCTTGAAGCTGAAAATGTGATGCTTGGTCGTGCGTCTTGGATGCGTCTGCCTGATATCATTGGTGTGGAATTGGTAGGTCAGCGCAAGCCGGGTATTACCGCAACGGATATCGTCTTGGCATTAACTGAATTCCTGCGTAAAGAGCGTGTGGTTGGCGCATATTTAGAATTCTTTGGTGAAGGTGCTGACAGCATGTCGGTGGGTGATCGCGCCACGATTTCCAACATGACGCCTGAGTATGGCGCAACGGCTGCGATGTTCTATATCGACCAGAACACCATTGATTATCTGACCTTGACCGGTCGTGAGCCTGAGCAAGTCAAACTGGTCGAAACTTATGCCAAAGAGATCGGGCTTTGGGCATCGGATATGACCCAAGCGGAATATCCACGTGTGCTGCATTTCGATTTATCGACTGTGACACGTAATATCGCTGGCCCATCGAATCCGCATGCACGTGTATCAACCTCTGACCTGAAAGAAAAAGGTATTGCCGGTAATCTAGATGCTGCTCGCGCACAAGAAGCAGAAGGCTTAATGCCAGATGGCGCGGTGATTATCGCGGCGATTACCTCTTGTACCAATACCTCAAACCCACGTAATACGGTGGCAGCCGGTTTGCTGGCGCGTAAGGCCAATGAATTGGGCTTGGTCCGTAAGCCTTGGGTAAAATCTTCTTTTGCACCGGGTTCTAAAGCGGCTGCTTTATATTTGGAAGAAGCAGGCGTACTTAAAGATTTAGAAAAATTGGGCTTTGGTATCGTGGCCTATGCATGCACGACCTGTAATGGGATGTCGGGTGCACTCGATCCAAAAATTCAGCAAGAAATTATCGACCGTGACCTGTATGCAACAGCGGTGCTTTCGGGCAACCGTAACTTCGATGGACGTATCCATCCTTATGCGAAGCAGGCATTCTTGGCTTCACCGCCTTTAGTGGTGGCTTATGCGATTGCCGGTACGATTCGTTTTGACATCGAAAAAGATGCTTTAGGAAACGATAAAGACGGCAATCCGATTTATCTGAAAGATATCTGGCCATCGGATGAAGAAATTGATGCGCTGGTGAAAGTTGCTGTAAAACCAGAACAATTCAAAAAAATCTATATTCCGATGTTCGACTTGGGTGTGAATGAAAAAGCAACAAGTCCGCTGTATGACTGGCGTCCACAAAGTACCTATATCCGTCGTCCGCCGTATTGGGAAGGGGCTTTGGCTGCACCGCGTACATTATCGAATATGCGTCCGCTGGCGATCTTGGGCGATAACATCACCACCGACCATTTGTCACCATCGAATGCCATTGTGCTTGACAGTGCTTCAGGTGAATACCTGAAAAAAATGGGCGTGCCTGAGGAAGACTTTAACTCTTATGCAACGCATCGCGGTGATCACCTCACGACGCAACGTGCGACTTTTGCCAACCCGAAACTGTTTAATGAGATGGTAGTGCGTTCAGACGGCACGATCAAGCAGGGTTCGAAAGCGCGTGTGGAACCTGAAGGCGAAGTAATGCGGATGTGGGAAGCGATTGAAATCTACATGAACCGTAAACAGCCGTTGATTATTATTGCTGGTAAGGATTATGGTCAGGGTTCGAGTCGTGACTGGGCAGCGAAAGGTGTACGTCTGGCAGGTGTAGAAGCAATTGTCGCTGAAGGTTTTGAGCGTATTCATCGTACCAATCTGGTCGGTATGGGCGTGTTGCCGCTTGAGTTTAAGCCGGGTACAGATCGTAAGACTTTAGGTCTTGATGGTACAGAGCTGTATAGCGTGATTGGTAATATTGCGCCACGTTCGACTTTAACTTTAGTGATTGAGCGTTCAACCGATGATGGTAAGAACCAGATTATTGAAGTTCCAGTCACTTGTCGTCTGGATACTGAAGAAGAAGTACATGTGTATGAAGCGGGTGGGGTATTACAGCGCTTTGCACAGGATTTCTTGGAAGGAAATGTGGCTTAATCTTTTTTTTTAATCACCCCTAGCCCCTCTTTGAAAAAGAGGCGAACTCCCCATTGCTGTCCCACAATTTTTCACAAGAGGAAGCTCATTTGAGCTTCCTCTTGTTTTATGGGTATTTTATCGGGTGAAAATAAAGCTTTTAAAGTTCTTCTTTCAAACAAATTCACTTGAATTATTCTGAGTAAACGTTGAACTGTCCAACCTGTTTTCCCTAAATGTTGAGCGAAACTCACCAATAAATAGGCGATCATCGCAATCCAGATTTGTGTCTGAATTGCGTTCCTGCTGCGGCCTAGAAACGCTTTTAATTTGAGATTCTGCTTAATCGCCTTAAAGAACAGCTCAACTTTCCAACGATCTTTATAAATCGCCGCAATGGTGGAGGCGGCTAAATGAAAGTTATTGCTGAGAAAGCTAAAGTGCTTGCCACTTTGCTGATCTCTATATTCAATTCTTCTTAACACTGGGGCTTTTCTTTTTAGGGCATGTGCGCTATTCAGCTGAATGGTTTCATCTTTTAGAATACCTTTGGATTCAAGCACTGGATGTTGCTGGATCACCTGATACACAGATTTAGGCCTAAAACGTGTGACAAATCCAATGTTTTGAGCAGTCAGATTTGCATACCATTGGTAATCGACATAGCCTTTATCAAAAACTACAATGCTGCCAGCAGGAAACTGGAATTTGCGGCCTTGTACCATGTCATTTTCTTTGCCATTTTCAACTGCAACAAACTCAGGAATATCATTGCTGTGATTCAATCCTATGCTGAGTTTCATGCTGGCTTTTGAGTCGTGAACTTTGGCCCATTCACATAAGGAAAGCGACAGGTCAATATGACTGGCATCCAAGGAATACAAGGGATTCTTAAAGCGAAATTTATGAGCTACTTTTGAGTGTTCATAGTATTTAAGCAACTTGTAAAATAGCTGTTGATACAAGGCAGCAGGCTGCTGCTCATTGATTCGTGCCAGCGTGCTTCGGGGAATAGACTTTGCTCCGAGATGACTTAGCTTTTCCTGTTGGCACTCCAAATTGGATTGAATATCTCTCAGACTTTGTCTACAAGAGAATTGAGACATCAATATGGCAATAAACTGATCCCACCGGGAAGCCGCTCTAAATTTCTGTCCAACATGGTGTACTTTAGCAAGTTGTTCAAAATCCTGTCGCACAACAGGTTTAATTAGCTCATGAAATACGGTATTCTGATGTGACAAAACCTGAATCCTGGTCGTTAAAGTGTTTGTTTGCACTCATATTTTAACTGTTAGGACTCAGGTTTTTTTATTTAAAGCAAACTATGGGACAGCAGTGGGGAACTCCCTACTTTTTTAAGGAGGGTTGGAGTGGATTAAAGTTGTTGATATTGTTTAAAAAAGACCCTACTGTGAAGTGGGGTTTTTATTTAGAGCATTAATGTCTTTATCAAGAAAATACAAACAGGTACTTTTCTTTTTAAACTTAAGCAATTGAGCTTCCTCAATGATTAAAGACGTCTATAACTTTAAGGGAATATAAAATTTCATATGGCTATGGTGATAATTTTGTATTAACGCACTGCGCTATACTTGGCCTTATGCATCACTTATCTCAATGTTATTAAACTAGTTAACTTGAAAAAAATAATAAATTATCACTTAATTAATAAGTTACTAAATAATAATTAGAAATACTACTTTGCCCAAACGACACTATCATTTACAAAAATGGACAATAGACATTCATTACCAGAGGGTTATACTAGTCAGACCATTTCTAAAACCATGGAGAACAAAGATGGTTACTGCTGGCGAAAAACCCGGAACAGGCTTCTATTTTTGTGTTCAATGCGGACACCGCACCTACTTAGAAATTGGTACTGATCGTTTACCACCGTGTACCAAATGCCAAGGCAATCAATTTAACAATAAGAATGCCTAAGCAAAACAACTCAAACAGTTACCCTCTGTTTTGAATGAAAGCCCTATTACTCGATAGGGCTTTTTGCTATTTAAACATCCCTATTTATAGTTTAAGATTGATTGAAAAATAATCAATAAAACCCCATCTAAAACTCTAGATTCAAAGTATTTAGGGCAGCTCAATTGCAACATTATCTTGATCTTAATCACGACTCAGGTGTTGCCAATTACGAGATTGGTAACGAGTTTATTCGCGTTCAATTCAAAAAAACCTCGAAAGTTTATACCTATAGCTATAGCAGTGCCAGTTATCAGCATGTCGAAAACATGAAACAGCTCGCTCAATATGGGGATGGGCTAAATGCCTATATCAATCATCATACCCGACAGCTTTTTGTACGTTAAAACTGGTCTGCTTCTTGCTTCAGTGAAAGTCCTAGAAGGCAAATATTTTCTAAAGGATAAATATCTGCCTAGAAATAGTGCAAGTGCATATATTAAAAAGAGGGCTATCACCTATGGATATTCAACAGCACGCGCCAGAATCAGGAAAATTAGATAAAAAAGCCCATTTCTATTCTGCATGGCCGCTGATCCTGATTCTTTTTGGGGGCGCGATTGGCTCGTTTTACGCTGTGATCGCTTATCTGCTTAATCTGAAAATTTATAGTTCTGAACTGACCAGGCTCAACAAGGTCTTGGCCAATCTTCTGTGCGGGATGTCAGCGATCAGTGCCTGGTGGTTTAGTGCGCAATGGATTCAGGGAACATTCTTTCAATAAAATAGTAATTATTTCCTGAATATAAATTGCAATAAAGTCTCATTTTGGCGAATAAAAAAGCGTAAAAAATAAGAAATGGAATTTATTTCTCTATATTGGGGTTAATAGTGAAATAAATTTTCAGATTTAATCGAAATTAAAAAAACATAGGAAATTAATCCCGTCCATCTTTGCCTAATATAGCTTTCAAGGGTGTGATGGGATCGGAAAGAGTAGCATGCTGTGAGCGGCGCAAAACGCGAGTGCAGTACGAACCCAAAAGGTCTCGATCCGGCTTAGGACGCTATAGACCAAAAGTTTATAGGCTATAAGATCAGGTCTTACAAAGAATGATAGTTGAAGTAAACCATTGCGAGTTTTCCCAACACCCTAAAAAATTCTCTAGTAATATACGCAGAATAAAAAATTAAAATAAATATAAATCATAAATTTAAGAAAAATATCTAGCTGCGCAAGATACAAATAAGCCCTTCATTTCTCAACATGATCTGTTATTTTAAAACATCAGCTGCCCCTTAGGGGAATCCTCATGAATCTCGATATCTGGTGTCGCTTTTTACTGTTTTGCACACTGATCAATTATGTCATTCTCATGATCTGGTTCGTGGTCTTTGTCTTTGCCCGAAACTGGATGAAACAGGTGCATGGAAAATGGTTTCAGCTGTCAGATACCAGTTTCGATGTGATTCATTATTCAGGGATGGCGCTCTATAAAATTGGGATTCTGCTGTTTAACCTGACGCCGTTAATTGCAATCTATCTGATAAATCAAGGTTAAGTACGATGTTGTGATTGAATCTTCGAGTGATAAAAATAAGATTGAATTAGTATCATTTTATCGCTACTTGATAGCGTGGCAGGATCAATAAGAACGAAAAAAGATTTCAAAGGAGTTGAAGGATGAATCAATTCAAACCGGCCCTGATTTTAGGCGCCTTGATCGGCTTGGGAATGATTATTACAGGATGGATTCTGGGCAATAGCGCGCTGAAAATTAAACAGTATGAACGTATAGTTTCGGTCAAAGGCTTGTCGGAACGCGAAGTCAAAGCCGATGTGGCGGTATGGCCAATCCGCTTTAATGCCGGCAGTCAGGATTTGGCCGAATTGTACGATACCATGCAAACCAATACCCAGGAAATTCAGACCTTCTTAAAAAATGAAGGATTTAGCACGGAAGAAATTACCAGTGCTTCACCGAGTATCACCGATAAATACGCCCAGCAATATGGCGGGGATGCCAATGTCGCGCTACGTTACACCGCCAGCCAGACCATTACAGTCTATACCCATAAAATAGATGCAGTGCGTGCGGCACAAAGTCGTCTGGTGGCTTTGGGTCGAAAAGGCATTGCCTTTGCCGGAGATGATTCTGGACAAAGAACGGAATATTTATTTACCAAGCTGAATGACATCAAGCCGGCGATGATTGAACAGGCCACCGAAAATGCGCGCAGTGTAGCCGAAAAATTTGCGGCAGATTCAAAAAGCAGTCTGGGCAAAATCAAGTCCGCCAATCAGGGGCTGTTTAGTATTGAAGATCGCGACAGCAATACCCCGTATTTGAAGAAAGTGCGTGTAGTCTCGACGGTCGATTATTATCTGGCAGATTAAGCTGAGCTGGTCAAGCACGGTAATTGACAGCCTAGAAGCCGCTTGTTATTTTGCGCGCATTGTTCCAGATGCTGTACCCTTAAAATGCCCATCAATAACGACTTTGTCTATTGTCCACCGCAAGAACCGCTGCATATTGTTTATGAAGACGATGATCTGGTGGTGATTGAAAAGCCGGCCGGATTATTGTCAGTTCCAGGGCGTTTACCTGAGCATCATGACAGTGCCTATTTACGTGTGCTGGATAAATATCCGCAGGCCAAAATTACCCATCGTCTGGATATGGCCACTTCAGGTATTTTGATGTTTGCCAAACACCGCGATGCAGAAGTGGCGGTGAGTAAAATGTTTCAGGCACGCACGGTACTTAAAAATTATGTCGCGCTGGTACAAGGCAAACTCGAAGGTGAGGGCAGCGTCGAAGTGCCTTTGATTACCGACTGGGAAAACCGTCCGCGTCAGATGGTGCATTTTGAACTGGGCAAGGCTGCCAAAACCCTGTATCAGGCATTAGAATATCTACCTCAGCAAGACATTAGTCGGGTGTTACTGACCCCCATTACCGGCCGTTCCCACCAGCTTCGCGTCCATATGCTGCATATTGGTCATCCCATTACTGGCGACAAAATTTATCATCCTGAACCCCAGCGCAGTCCTTTAAATCGTATGGCCTTGCATGCCAGTTATCTGGCTTTTACCCAGCCTTTGAGTGGTGTCCCGGTCGAAATTAAGGCAGCCATACCGTTCTAATTTGATTCTGCTTAATAGTTAGATTCAACCGGACACATGCTTTTTAAGCTCATAAATATAATGAGGTTCAAGCCCTTAAACTGGGCAACCCGAATAAAAAGTGTGAGAATTTATTTCGATAGTAGCTTGGAGATGAGTAGCTTTACAAGCATGTTCAAATGAAATTTTCTACTGATCCATTGCCTGATCGGTTGTCACTACCGCACATAAATTTTTAATGTTCGGTTTATCTCTTGATGATGAGCCTAGAGAATTTTTATTCTTTTATCTCCCACTATAGGCCTGATGCCTTTATTTTTATGGTTTTTTAATTTTCCTTTCATTATTTTTAAACTTTCAAATTATATCCTTTGATATAAAAAATATCGTAAGTTGTTTCAGAATAGATTTGATTTGAGCCGGAAAGCAGTCTGTCCTACATGACTTTCACATAAAAATTTTGTAGAAAAATAAAATGAATGAATGACTTAGTGGTGATCAATGGCTTTGCTTATCTGGCTGAAGTGATGCAAAATCAATCATTACTTTATAATAAATTTTTAATTTGATGGTTTAGGGCGCTGCCCGGGGTTAAAGGAAAGAACGATGCTCAGTATGGCTCTCTTCGTTCTCGCGAGTATTTCAATATGTGCATTGCTATGGAGCTTGAAGGTACAGGCTTCATTACGCAGCAATATTCAGTTTTTACAGGAAAATCTGGATCATTCCCGCAGCAAATTGGCAGATTATGAAACTCAAGTTGATGAATTGAATTATGAAATCACCCAACTGCGGGTACAGAATGGCAGTTTAAACATTGCGCTGAATAAATATAAAAAATATCAGGATATCTGGGATATCGAGCAATATATTATTAACCGGACTTTGCAGGCCGAAAACTTTGTTGAAGCGACCAAGCTGGATGCTTCGATCATGATCGATGATCTCAAAGCCTATATCGCAAGAGTAAAAGATTATCTTGCCCAGTTTCAGGCGCAGGCCGTGGCCGAGGTTGAGCAGGAGGCCCGACAAAGTTTGCACGGTTATTATGAACAGGCCAAACAACAGCATCGCTTGCAAGAGGTATTGAGTGCTTTAGAGCATAAAATACAGGCCCAGCGCTTCGGCTTGCAGCTTCCCGCAACACAGGTTTTAGAGCAGCTGATTGAGGGTTATAGCGAAACGGATGCGGTTCGGCATTTACGCAATGTCCGTGACAGAATTCAACAGGCCATAGAAACACAGCAGGTGGCGAGCTGTAATTATGTCGACGACAATCGCCGTCGAAGTACTATTGAAATCCTTAGTCTGGCTTTCAACTGTAAGGCAGATTTATATCTCTCTCAATTAAGCACAGAAAATCTAGGCGAGATGCTGCAAGCCTTAAAGGATGATTATGTCTTGCTGAATTATACCGGGCAGGCACTGAGTCAGGCGATGATTCGGGAATCCTATCTTGATCTGCGTCTAGAGGAACTCAAGTTTGCTGCGCTGCTTTTGCAACTGAAACAAGACCATCTGCATCCACACATCGCGTAGATCATGACATTCATAGGTCTAGAAGATTTTTACCAGAGTATTCTGAATGCTATAAGTTGGTTTAAATCCTGATATTTTTCAGGATTTTTGGCCTTGAGGAATCTCGAATATATTGATCCCCTTACTTATTTTTATATTTATAAAAATCATATGTTTATTTATGGTTAAAAGATAATATTTTTTGTCTGTATCTCGATAATTGTACAAAAATCAGCTAATCTTAAATGCAGAATAAAACAGCATCATAATAAGGATACTTCTATGTCACGTGATTACAATCAATTCCCTGACGATGAAAATGGCAATGTACTGTGGCAAATGCATCAGGATGGCGACGACTTGCAAGAAGCGCACGAAATTGAATTTTCGATTGCCTTTGCGGATGAAGCGCAGGCAGATCGCTGTGCCTTGCATCTATTAAAAGAAGAGCAAAAAATCAGCCTGTTTCAGGACGAAGAAAGCGATACCCTGGAATGGATTATCACGATTTATGTGTATATGGAGCCTGCCTACGAAGATATCGTGGATCTGGAACAATGGTTCAGCAAAATCGCTGCACAATTTCAGGGCGAATATGATGGCTGGGGCTGCATGGCCTATGTCTATGATGATGAGCTGGATGACGAAGAGAGCAGCCTGCGTAGTAGCTGATCATGCTTGTATTTAAAACATTTAAAATAAGAGACCCGGTGCTGCCGGGTTTTTTTATTGCTCTATTTAATTGCTACACGAAGATTTGAGCTTGAGTATAGATACATACTCATTATATATAGCCAGCTCAAAACTGGATAAAATAACTCAAATGAGTACTTAACTCAGGCTGATGATTTAGTCACAATAAATGTAGGGAATATCCCGCAATAAAAAAATAATAAGAACAAAGGACAAGAAAAAATGAGTTACACCTTAAAAATGCATCGTGTGTTCAGTGCACCACCGGAGCGGGTGTATCGTGCCTTTGTGCATCCGGATGCACTGGCCAAATGGCTGGCACCACATGGCTTTATTGCCAAAGTAGAACATGCGGAAGTCAAACCCGGCGGCAGCTATAAAACCACCTTTACCAATTTTTCTACCGGGACCCAGCATCATTTTCATGGCATTTATCATGAGGTCATTCCCAATCAGCTGCTGCGCTATACCGATCAGTTCTCTACCCCGGAATTGCAGGGTGAAATAGAGGTGACGATCATCTTTGAAAAAGTGTCAATCGGTACCGGTTTGCATATTATTCAGGTGGGTTATCCGGATGTGGTGCCGCCAGCGGTGTGTCATTTGAGCTGGCAGGAATCACTGCAACTCCTATCTTTGCTGGTTAATCCCCAGATTGCAGACAATTAATTCCTTCGATCTCCTGTGTAGGTTTCATCCCAATGTCCTATCCATGAGTGCTCCAGACAAAGATGCTATACTGTGCGCTTATTTGTTTCATTTATTTTATTTTTCTCTTTTTTTCGAGGTTCTTATGGATCTGCCAAACTGTCCAAACTGTCCAAAATGTCAATCTGAATATACTTATGCAGATGGCGATCTACTGATCTGTCCTGAATGCGAACACGAGTGGAAAGAAGGTGAAGTCACTGAAGAACAAGTGATCATTAAGGATGCCAACGGCAATGTGCTGGCGGACGGTGATAGCGTAACGGTGATTAAAGACCTGAAAATCAAAGGTTCATCTTCAGTGGTGAAAGTGGGCACCAAGGTAAAAAATATCCGTTTGCTGCCTGATGCTGCCGATGGGCATGATATTGATTGTAAAATCGAGGGAATCGGCCCGATGAAACTGAAATCAGAATATGTAAAGAAAGCTTAAATTTAGCCCTAGACTAAAATTCTGACGAGAGAATAATACGGTTGATGTATCGTATTATTCTCATTATTACTGAAATTCTGGGCTGATTATTTTCCTGCCGCTCTGATCCTCACGTTTTCGATTTGAGACCACTTTAATACCGCACCTGCATCTGGAATATTCTGACAATCTGCAACATATCGAGATCAAACCTTTATTGGTCGCGATCCATCAGGCACTTTTTAACACCGGCCATGTCACTGATCCCAATGATTTAAAAAGTCGTGCGATTATGCAGCGGGATTATGTGATTGGACTGAATGCTGTTACAGATCAGGCCTATGTGCATGCCAAAGTTTCACTGTTGAGTGGGCGCAGTGTCGAAGTTCGTCAGGCGATTTCCGAATTGGTGCTCGACGTGATGCAGCAATATATTGCGCCACAACCTGAATTAAAAATACAGCTTTGTGTCGAAATCATTGAAATGCCAAAGCAGACTTATCGTAAAGCTGTTATCTGAATGATGGCTTTTATTTGCTGAGATGATATGATCAAATGCCTTGAAACCTTATCAATGCCATACGAAATTTATAAACAGATCGACTTGGTCTGTAACAGCTCGCTATTTTATTCAGATCTAAAATTATTTCTATTTTTAAATGACGCTTTATGTCATTTACAGGCATGCGATAAAAGTTCTAAAGTAACTTTTAATCGCTGCTGATTTTTGAATCATCCAATCTAGAAACAGCATATTCATCCTGATTGAAATAAAAATAATTTAAAAAATAATCTTCAGGTGAGCTGTATCCAATCCGGCAGTGGGAAGAGCAAAGCGAGAATAACGCTTTAGCATAGGCATAATAATAAGAACAAAAAGATCAGAAATCCGGTGAGTTGATTGAATCCCAGATTTCAGGTCTGACTTGTCCGGTTGAAGGAAATTTTATGCAGGTTTTTGGGGATGAAAAATTGGCTCAGGAAGTCATGGCATTTCTTCAGGAGTGGGATAATGCCGTAGCCAGACTTGAAATTCAGGATATTGTTCAATTATGCCGACCCGATATCCGTCTGGTCGATGTCAGTATGGAAGTGAAAGGTGTAGAAGCCTATCAGGCACTCTGGCAGCAATATCGGGCATTTATACCGGAAGGCATACGCATCGAACGCCAAGACCTTAATATTCATGTCACTTCTGATCTGGCTGTAGTCGATGGTTATGTACGGGTGAGTTATGCGGTGATTGAACCGATTTTCCAGCTGGGCTGGTGTCGGGTCAGCATGTGCCTGAGCAAGCAGCAGGGCAAATGGCAATTGCTGCATCAACATACTTCAGTCCCTGTGCAACTCGAAACCCGGAAAATGCGCCGGATCAAAAGCGTGAGTTAATCTATTTACCTGAAAAGATTTAAGTGAAATATCTTTGCAAATGATTACAGGAATACCTTTGTAACAAAAATATAGAAAGTCCTAAATTATGTTGAAGGAATAATATTTTAGGACTTTTCAGGTGGATAACAACAAGAACAGTCAAGTAAAACCACGACAGGCCAACCTGCAACAACAGACTGAAGTATTGATGCCGGATCAGTCCGAGCGGCAACGCACCCAACATGCACTCAGAATGATGGCAGGCTTTGTAATTGCTGCTGTAGTCATGACGGCATTGTATTTTGGCCGTGATATTTTTATTCCGCTGGCTTTGGCCATTCTGCTGGCATTTTTACTTTCTCCTCTGGTTTCCCGTTTGAAGCGTTGGGGCTGTCCCCAATGGGCGGCGATTGGCCTGGTCATGTGCTTGACCTTGTCCTTTCTGGGTGGCACTGCAACTTATCTGGGGGTACAACTCGGCAAGCTGAGTCAGGAACTGCCGCAATATCAGGACACTATCCAGCAAAAACTGAAAATGCTCGAAAACTACCGTCAAGGACCGAGCATGTGGGACGGTGCGATCCAGACCTTTGACACAGTCGAAGATTCGATAGACACCCCAGAACAGGAAACAGAAGACCCAAATGTGCAGAATGTCAAAGTGGTCGGTTTGGAACCAACGAGTGAAGAGGCTGCGCTGGACTGGTTGAATAAAATCCTGAATCCACTGGCGATTATCGGGATTGTGTTCCTGTTTATGGTATTGATTTTATTCAATGGCAAAGACCTGCATGACCGCTTTCTGAAACTCTTGGGCGGTAATCTGAATATCGGCACCGATGCGCTGGATGATGCCGGCAAAAGTATCGGAACCTATTTGCGCATGCAGCTGCTGGTCAATGTCACTTATGGCATTCCCATGGCGATTGGGCTGTTATTGATTGGTGTGCCGGCAGCGATTATGTGGGGGCTGGTTGCGGTGGTTATGCGTTTTGTACCCTATGTTGGCCCGATCGTTTCAGCTATTTTCCCGATTACGCTGGCTTTCGCCGTTGATCCGGGCTGGGACATGGTGCTCTGGACTGTGGCCTTGATACTGGTGCTGGAACTCATCAGCAATAACGTGATTGAACCGTGGCTCTATGGGGAAAGTACCGGTCTGTCTACTTTGGCAATTATTCTGGCTGCTACGTTCTGGACCACCCTCTGGGGACCGGTAGGGCTGATCTTGTCGACGCCTTTGACTGCCTGCCTGCTGGTTTTGTCCAATTATGTACCGGCACTGGGTTTTGTCAAAACCTTACTTGGCAGTACGCCAGTATTGTCACCCTCCGAACGCTTTTACCAACGACTGGTGGCTGATGAAGTCAATGATGCAATGCAGGTAGCCAATGATTACATCTGTGCACAATTACCGAAAAAGCCCAGTGAAGAGGAGGTGGCCCGTCGGGTACAAATGTTCTATGGCGAAGTGGCCATTCCAGCCATTCGGATTTATTCTCAAGGACATGATACCGATGTCACTGCCGAACACCGGTTGCGTCTTTATCAGGGCTTGCAGTTCTTTAATCATGCGTTTCAAAAAGCCTATCCGAGTAAGATGAGTGCCGAGCAGCCCGAAGTCTATTGCGTTGGTGCACGTTGGGAAATTGACACCCAGATTTCTGCCATGTTGGCACACGCGCTGAATCTCAAAAATATTGCTGCCCGAAATGATCCGGATGTATTGATTCAATCGAGTGAATCAGGAAAGGGTATTGTACTGCCAGCTTCGATCAAGATTTTATGTGTGTCGATTTTTCATCATGCGCCTGCGGCACAGATTCGGCTGCTGAAATATAGACTGGCGCAGCAATATCCTGAGCTGAAAATCATTTTTGCGACTTGGGGCGTGATGCAGCTGAAGCTTCTGGATGAACTGCAACAACGTTTTGAGCTGGAGGCATTGGTCAATAATGTCGATGATCTGATTCTGACTATCGAAACTTATACCTTGAATGAAGGCGAAAGCTGGTTTGAGAATCTGGAGATCAAGAATGAAAAAGAACGGCAGCAGGCTTTAAATGAATTGGGGTTATTGGATCATCGTCATCAGACCCTTTATAAACAATATATTGAAGAAGCCCGTCAAGCCTTTGACGTTGATTACGCACAAATTTCCTGGCTGAATCAGCATGAAATGTATATTCCAATCAGTCCTTTTACTCAGGAGCCTGTTGCAACCCGACAAATGTGCAAGGATTCAGTCTGCACCCATTTGCTCTATCAGAATGAGCCTTTGGTGATAGAAGACTTGCAGCGTGACCCGCGCTTTCCACATCTGTCAGAATTAAGACAGCATCATATCCGTTTCTATGCTGGTGTGCCTTTAAAAGATAAAAATGGAATTGCGGTTGGGAGTCTATGTCTGCTGGATAAACAACCGAGACAGATGCAGGCCGAAGATATGATTCTGCTTAAGGCTTTGGCGCAGGATTTAATGGCGACCCTGAGCAATGAGCGCAAGAAAAAAGATAAACAGAAGCAGATTGAGCAGATGCAGCCTGCTACCTCGGCAAGCGTTTTAAATAAGGACTAAATGATGAAACAAAAATGGATTTACAGCATCAAAATCATGAGTATCACATTTGGTCTAGCCAGTATCAGTTCATGGAGTCTGGCTGCTATTCAGGGACTGCATTTTTTACATAAAGACTGGGAAATTTCCTGTGATAATACCGGCACCTGCCGCGCTGCCGGTTATCAATCGGATCAAGATATTGATCAGCCGGTTTCGGTGCTACTAGAGCGTGCTGCGGGTGCAAACAGTAGTATCAAAGCCCAAGTCCAGATTTTACCCTTAGCTGCTGCCACACCTACACGACAGCTTCAGCTACAAATTGCCAGCACACCTTATGGTGTGATTGGTCTGAATCGGGAGGGAATAGGGCACCTCAGTACTGATCAAACGCGAGCCTTGCTAAAAGCTGTACAGGGAACAGCTCCGGTTGTATTTAAGAATACGCAATCACGCTGGAACCTGTCGACTTCCGGTGCCAGTGCCGTTTTACTCAAGATGGATGAATTTCAGCGTCGACTTTCTACGCCCTCAGCCTTGATCAGGCCGGGGAAAAAATCCAATCAGGCGGTGCTCAAAGCTGCAGCGATACCGAAAATTCAGATACCAAAATATCAGTCAGGCAAAGTCACTCAAGCAAAACTGAATACGGCAACAAGTCAGCAGATGATTCGAAAACTGCAAGCCACCACCAAGGAAGATCAATGTGATTTGCTGTTTAGCCAGCGTTTTCTGGATGATGATGTTATGACCATTTATCCCATTAATGCCCAGAATCAACTGATTCAGATTCCATGCTGGCGTGGGGCTTATAATATGGGTAGTGGCTTCTGGCTGATGGATCGAAACAAGCAATTTAAACAGTTGGTGACGACCTCGGGAGAAACATTTAACCAAGGCCAGATATTTTCCGGGCATAAAGTGCGTGGTTTGGGCGATTGTCTGAGTCAGAACGAATGGGCCTGGAATGGCAAGAAATTTGTCAAAAGCTTCAGTGGTCTGACCGTACAATGCAAAGGCTTCGCCGGTGGTGCTTGGAATTTACCGACCTATGTAAGCAAAATCATTTATCAGGCCAAATAGTATTGTTTATAAAATATCAGTGATAAAAAAGCCTGAATGACTCAGGCTTTTTTAGTTTTGATTTTAAGAAGTGTGATCTTAAAAACGCTTTGGAATTCTCTGGCCATTTGGAACAGGAATTTCAGCATTTTTTAATACCCCAAATAACCAGGTTTCAGCATGCTGTACCGCAGTTTTCAACTGATCACCCATGGCCAGACGTCCGGCAATGAAACTGGCCAGTGAACAGCCTGAACCATGATATTCACCTGGCAGACGTGGACAGCGAGTTTCGTTGACCAGCTCACCTGCGATATATAGGCTGTTCTGAATGTAATCTGGCGTATCTTCATGGCCACCTTTGACCAAAACTGCCTGTGCACCCATTTCAAATAATTTTTGAGTGGCCAGTTTGAGGTCTTGCTCACCCGTCAGGGCGCGTAGTTCAACCGTATTTGGCGTTAAAATGGTGGCCAATGGAATCAGCTGGGTAAATGCTTTGACCAGCGTTTCCTGATTACCCAGCGAGCCGCCACTATTGGCGACCAAAACCGGATCCAGCACATACAGATAATCTGGATGTACAGTCAGAAACTCGGCCAGAGCCACGATATTGTCTGTGGTGCCTAACATGCCAGATTTTACGCAACGAATGGGCAGGTCATTGACCACCGCATTGGCCTGTGCCAATAGCAATTCTCTGGAAGTGGCTTCGAAACCAAAAACCTGCTGTGAATTTTGAATAGTGAGGGCTGTGCAGGCAATTGCCGCATGTGCACCACTTTGACCAATAGCTTCAATATCTGCTTGAAGGCCGGCTCCACCTGAAGGGTCTAAACCGGAAAAGCAAAGTACGGTAGGGCGCAAAATGATGTCCTTCATTCACTAAAATTGCATTAGTATAGGCAAATTTGAATGAACTCTCGATATTAATTTATATCGGTGCTGATGAGAGGGGATAGGCGGTGATTAAGAATATTTTAATTGATCTGGATGGGACATTAATCGATCCGAAAGTGGGGATTACGACGTCTGCACGCTATGGTCTGGAAAAAATTGGTCATCCGATTAGTGACGAGATCAATATCGACTGGATTATTGGTCCGCCCTTAAAAGCCTCGCTTGCCAAAATTTTAAATGTTGAGGCCGATCATGTTCTGGCTGAACAGGCCTTGATGGGTTATCGGGAGCGCTTTGCAGTCAAGGGTCTCTATGAAAATCATGTTTTTGAGGGTGTAGCAGAAACGCTGGCAGAACTGAAACGCCGTGGTTATCGCTTGTTTGTCGCTACAGCAAAACCGACAGTGTATGCCAAACAGATTCTGGAACATTTTGATCTGGCCCAGTATTTTACCGACATTCATGGCAGTGAGCTGAATGGTGACCGAACCAATAAAGCCGAGCTGATTCAGTATATTTTAGCGCAACAAAAATTACAGGCCGATCAATGCATGATGGTCGGTGATCGCGAGCATGACATTTTTGGTGCCCGTCAAAATGGTATTGATACTATTGCGGTAAATTATGGTTATGGTAGTCAGGAAGAGTTAGCACTGGCACAGCCTAAATATCAAATAGACCGCTTTAATCAGTTGCTAGATTATTTTAAATAAACCCTAATTTTTGCTTATTTTATTTGAGCTGATTTTTAGAGATATTTTGTCTATAAGCTGCTACATCTATACAGATCAACTCTCTTATTAGATTGTTATCTCAATAAAAATCCCGCAGCGTGCGGGATTTTTGCTCTTACAAGAACATTTAAAGCGTCAAAAACCAGGTCGATGCCAACACCACCATAATGATAATCACCAGTAAAATATTGATGATCGTCATTCGATGTTGGGGTGGAACTCTGGCTTTGGTCAGTGCATTTCCTGCATGGTCAAACAGGATGACATTTTGCACGCTACTTTCATAACCGAGTTCGAGTAACGCGCGCTTTTCAACTTCGGTTAAACCGTCTTCAGGCAGATCCATAATTTGCAGCAGTGCTATAGAGCTAAATAGTTTCTTCATCATTGACGATGGTAACAGCCGTTTCAGCGTCACCGCGGCTGCATCAAAGTCGGCAATAATACTCCGCGGATGGGCATAAGGCACATCGGGTAGCAGAGTATGCGTAATCGTGCCATCTATATTCATCAGCTGCATTTTATCTTTATAGATTTGCACCCATACAGCATCTGGAAATTTCACTAATTGATCTTGCAGCATGGAGAAAGTCTGATTTTGCTGATATTTAGTCATTAAATAATCGATAAACAAATCCCGCATCAAGACGGGATTTGTAAGGTTCGGTTATTTGGCAGGAGCACCATATTCATTGTTTTGTTGCTTGGTTTCAGTTGCCCACCACCAGATCAGTACCAGTATACCAATCACGGTAAGCGTCAGTAATTGCCACCAACCAGAGCGTCCTACATCATGCAAGCGACGCGCGCCAACGGCCAGACTTGGGACTAGAAGTGCCAGATTAAGCAGGCTATTCACCAGCGGTTTAGTGCCTAAAACTGTATCAATTACCTCAGCAACAATGCCTAAAATTACACAAAACAGCATAAAGAACCAAAATTCTTTACGGCGTGCGCGGCCGGAAAAGTTTGCATAGTTGGTCAGACATTTTACAAACCAGTCAATGCTGCTGTAGTTTTCCTCGGCTTGATCCAGATTGGAATATTTGCCGAGCTGACTGGAAATTTTTTCTCCCAGATAAATAGAACTGCCTAAGGCCAGATAAATCTCAGAGGCTTCACCTGTAGTATTGACGATAAAATCGACCCGATCACCGCGTGAAGGTGGACGCTCACTACGCCAGTCCGCGCCATTAAAGCTATAGCGCTGATTATCATCCCCCGAGATAAAACCGGTATTGTGTTGAATAGAAAAATCAAGGATTGAACCTTTCATGCTTGTTCTCGTCTATTAAGCTAGATTATTGTTTTAAAGCGACGCAATTTCTTATCAGAATAACTTTAGCATAATCTAATTTTTAAAAGTTTATGGTGAAATGACAATAATTTTTTCATGTTTTTAAAAGCCTTATCGCAATAGTGATTCAGTATTCAATCAACAAAAAATGTAGCGTTGCATGATTTGAAATGAAGAAAATTAAATAGTAATGGAGCTGATTTATCTCTGAATCTTTTATAAGAAATTAAAGCTAAATCTATCTGATGAATATCAAATTTTTCTTTGGAACTATGGTTTGATGTTGTTAAATTTAATATGATGATAAACAGATACTTATAAATTTTAAATTTACAAAAAGCATATAATAATACTAATAAATATAACATTTTATTCATACTTTTTATCTATTAGTAACGATTTTTTAAAATCAACAGGCGTATAATAAAAAGCTTCATATTGTGATGAAGGTATCACATTCAATGTATCTCTCCCCATTATCGAAGGCCGTTTACCTTTGCTGTGCCTCTTTCATCTTAACCACGACCACTGTGCATGCTGAAGCTGCTTTCAGTTCGGAAAGCCCGTGGATGCTCGGTGACTGGAACGGGCAACGTACAGCGCTCCAAAACCAGGGCTATGATTTCAGTTTTGGTTATACCGGTGAAATGGCAACCTTGATCGATGCGCAAAGATCTTCAAACCATAGAACTGAATATGCGGACCAGTTTGTTTTTGGGGCACATCTGGATCTGGCAAAAATTGCAGGTTGGCAAGACACTGAAGCACAAATAACAGTGACCCAGCGTAACGGTCAGTCACTGTCTCAAAGCGCTGCTGCTTTAAACGGTCATTTGAGTTCAGTACAAGAGGTCTGGGGCCGTGGTCAAACCTGGCGTCTGACTGATTTATGGATCAAGAAAAAATTCCTGGAACAAAAACTGGATGTGAAAGTCGGGCGCTTCGGTGAAGGTGAAGACTTCAACAGTTTTGACTGCGATTTTCAGAATCTGGCCCTATGCGGTTCACAAGTCGGGAACTGGGTCGGTGATCAGTGGTACAACTGGCCGGTAAGCCAATGGGCTGCACGGGTCAAATACAATATTAACCCTGAATTTTATGCCCAAGTCGGTGCTTATGAGTACAACCCTGAGAATCTGGAACGTGGTAAAGGGTTTAATCTGAGTACGGATGGTTCTAAAGGGGCAATGCTTCCTGCAGAAGTGGTTTGGACGCCTAAACTGGGTGAACAGAAACTACCGGGTGAATATCGTGCCGGTTATTACTACAGTACAGCGGATGCTGAAGTCATTTCCAATCCAGATCAAACAGATCACCACCACGGTGGCTGGATCGTTGCCAAGCAACAATTGACTGCACATGACGGAGATACTTCGCGTGGTTTGACCGGCTTTATAAATGCGACAGTGCATGACTCCAAAACCAATACCGTCAGCGATATGCAAAATATTGGACTGGTTTATAAGGGTGCAATGGATTCACGCCCTCAAGATGAAATCGCATTTGGTATTGCACGCATCAACATGAATGACGATGTCAGTACTGACCATCATCAAGAAATCGATGCAGAAATTTATTATGGCTTACATGCCACCAACTGGCTCACTATTCGCCCGAATGTGCAATATGTGCGTCACGTCGGTGCGGACAAAGACGGTGAAAATGTATGGGTGGGCGGAATCAAGTTTAATACGTCATTTTAAAACATAGTTTTTAGTTGCAAATACACTATTGAATCTCTAGGTACTTTGTTGCAGTAATGGGCAATGCCTGCTTAAGACATTGATGTATTTATAACTCAGAATTTAACAATAAGGGTGCTCATGCCTGTCATGTGCATGGACTTTCAAAAAAACTTTTATAGGTGTTCAATATGAATACTTCATCATCAGGTTCGGTACTGAAAACGATTTTAGCGGTCATTGCCGCTGTTTTCGGTATAGGACTGCTGATTGGAGGGATTTATCTTGCAGTGCTGGGTGGGTCTTGGTACTACATCATTGCAGGTATTCTCTTTATTGCGACCGCAGTTCTCTTGTATAAACGAAAAAGTGCTGCACTTCTGGTTTATGCCGTATTCGTTTTGGCGACAGTGGTGTGGGGGCTGTGGGAAGTCGGTTCAGATTTCTTTGCACTCGCGCCGCGTTTAGATATTTTAGGGTTGTTTGGTCTGGCCCTGCTGATTCCGGCAGTAACACGCGGTTTTGATCAAAGTAAAGGTGCGAAAATTGCCCTGGGTGGTTCACTGGCTATTACCATCGCTGTCATGATTTATGCTGTATTTAATGACCCGCAAGAAATTCGCGGTGAATTAAAATCCCAGCAGCCTGCAACCCACCAGCCAATTCCCGGTGTGGCAGATGAAGACTGGCCGGCTTATGGCCGTACCCAGTCCGGTTTGCGTTATTCACCCTTAAAGCAGATTAATACTGAAAATGTCAAAGATTTGCAGGTGGCTTGGGAATATCACACGGGCGAATTCAAGACTGAAAATGACTCGGGTGAAACCACCAATCAGGTTACCCCAATCAAGGTGGGTGACAACATGTACATCTGTACCACTCACCAGAAATTGACTGCGCTTGATCCGGCAACTGGTAAGGCGAAATGGACCTATGATCCGAAATTAAAAGCTGATCATACCTATCAGCATTTAACCTGCCGTGGTGTATCTTATTATGATGTCAACAATACGGTAGGTTTTGAAAGCAGTCTCGCTGCGAAGAAAACCACATCGGCTGAATGTCCACAAAAAGTGATTTTACCGGTCAATGATGGGCGTCTGGTTGCGGTCAATGCGACCACCGGTAAAGTCTGCTCTGACTTTGGTAAAAATGGCGAAGTCGATCTGCAAAAAGATATGCCATTCCCATATCCGGGCGGTTATATTCCAACCTCACCGCCTGTAGTAACCGGCACCACCATTATTATTGCGGGTTCAACTACCGACAACTATTCAACTGAAGAACCATCGGGTGTGATCCGTGGTTATGACGTGAATACCGGTGAACTGCTTTGGGTATTTGACACAGGCGCTGAAGATCCGAATTTGATTCCTGCACCGGGTCAAAAATTTGTACATAATTCACCTAATGCATGGGCACCTTTGGCCTATGATGCAGAGCTGGATATCGTCTACGTACCAACGGGTGTCGGTACACCGGATATTTATGGTGGTCACCGGACTGAGCTGGACGAGCGTTATGCCAACTCGATGCTGGCCTTGAATGCGACGACCGGCAAACTGGTATGGAACTTCCAGACTACCCATCACGATTTGTGGGATATGGACGTACCTTCACAGCCGACATTGACCGAGATCAAAGATAAAAACGGGAATATGATTCCGGCTATTTATGTCTTGACCAAAACCGGGAATGCTTTTGTGCTGGATCGTCGTAATGGTAAAGCCATTGTACCGATTACCGAGAAACCGGTACCGCAATCTGTGAAGCGTGGACCTCAAACCAAAGGCGAGTTCTATTCTAAAACTCAACCGTTCTCTGATTTTAATCTGGCGCCACAAGAGAAATTGACCGATAAACAGATGTGGGGTGCGACCATGTTCGACCAGTTGGTCTGCCGTGTTGCGTTCCACAAATTGAATTACGATGGCATTTATACCCCACCTTCTGAAAATGGGACGCTGGTCTTCCCGGGTAACCTGGGTGTGTTTGAATGGGGCGGTATGTCGGTGAATCCGGACCGTCAAATTGCACTGACCAACCCGATTGGCCTGCCATTTGTATCAAAACTGATTCCTCAAGATCCGAACCGTCCTAAGACGGCTAAAGGTGCAGGCACAGAAGCCGGCGTTCAACCGATGTATGGCGTGCCTTATGGCGTTGAAATCAGTGCGTTCCTGTCTCCGTTTGGGCTGCCGTGTAAACAGCCATCATGGGGCTTTGTTGCAGGTGTGGACTTAAATACTCATGAAGTGGCCTGGAAACGCCGTATCGGTACCATTCGTGACAGTATGCCAGGCATTCCATTGCCGCCATTCAAAATGGGTGTGCCGATGCTGGGTGGACCTATTTCAACTGCGGGCAACGTGATGTTTGTGGGCGGAACTCAAGATAACTATATCCGTGCCATTAACGTGAACAACGGTGATGAATTGTGGAAAGGGCGTCTACCTGCGGGTGGTCAGGCTACACCAATGACTTATGAAGCGAATGGCAAGCAGTATGTGGTCATTATGGCGGGTGGTCATGGTTCCTTTGGGACTAAAATGGGCGACTCTCTGGTGGCTTATGCCTTGCCAGACAATAAATAGTTAAATTTTTAAATCAGTATGAAGGAGCCTGATTCGTCAGGCTTTTTTATTATGTATTGTTGAATGCCTACATCCAGTTTTAAGGACACAGAGAAATGATGTTGATTTGTTGCTGAAAGCTCAATTTCATTCAGATCGCATTAAAATAATATGCTTTGTATCTGGCTGATTTTAAGCGCAATTCAGATAAAGGATTAATCAAGTCTGAATTTACCGAACACAGAATTTTAAGCTCAAAGTCTTTCTATCCATTGAACGAACTATATGTCATCGAATCAGCGCATTTATTGGATATCGATGCTTAAAACAAAATGAATTGAATCATGAGATGTACGCCATCTTGATAAGGTATTTGCCGCATTAAACCACTTTCAAATAAGGCCTGTTATTTATGTATCAAAGCCCGAAATTTCCATTTGTGAAATCGACCTTGTCCTGCCTGATTGCTTGCGCAGGTCAGAATATTTATGCAGAAAATGACACACAAGAAGTCCAAAGGTTAGACACGATTATCATTCAAGCGACCCGTACCGATCGGGAGCGATTGACCACACCGGCATCAGTGTATTATCTGAATCAAGAACAAGATAACAGCATGAATGTGAACCTGTCGGAAACATTAAAAGGCGTTCCAGGATTACAGTTAAATAATCGTGAAAACTATGCCCAGGACCTGCAAATTTCGATGCGAGGCTTTGGCGCTCGCTCCAGTTTTGGTGTGCGTGGTGTGCGTTTATATGTGGATGGAATCCCTGCAACGATGCCGGATGGGCAGGGGCAAACCTCGAATATTGATTTGAACAGTCTGGATCATATTGAGGTTTTGGGTGGTGCGTTTTCCTCGTTGTATGGCAACTCTTCGGGGGGAACGATTTTAACCACCACAACGGAAGGGCAAGGCGCTGACTCAATTGAACTGGGGCATTCTGCAGGGAGTCAGAACAAAGGGCAGACCAAGCTGGTTTTGCAAGGCGGTTCAGAGAATGCTTCAGAGCCAAGCTATATCATCAGCTCCTCTTATTTTGATACCAATGGTTACCGTGATCACAGCAGTGCACATAAAGTTCTGAATAATGCCAAGCTGACCTGGGATCTGGAAGATGGTTCTAAAATCAACTGGATGAATAACTATGTCAAAATTGCAGCGGATGATCCGGGTGGTTTAACCCGAGACCAGTGGAAGGCCAATCCCCGACAGGTAGCGACCAACGTCCTTCTTTATAATGCACGTAAAGAAATTGAGCAGCTGCAAACAGGTTTGACCTGGAATAAACCGATCAATGATCAGCATGAACTGTATGGTATGGCCTACTGGGGACAGCGCGCAGTCACGCAATATCAGTCGATTCCTCGTACAGCACAAGGTGGAGTTAATCATGCGGGTGGCGTGATTGATTTTGACCGTAATTTTTATGGGACAGATTTACGCTGGACGGGTAAAGATATTCTGCCAGATATCCAACTGATTGCTGGTCTCGCTTTTGATGCCATGACTGAAGACCGTAAAGGCTATCAAAACTTTTTAGGTGATCGCTTGGGGGTTAAAGGTGAACTACGTCGAGATGAAGATAATACCCTGTGGAATTTAGATCCGTATTTGCAAGCTTCTTATCACTTTGCTCCCGATTGGACCTTGGATGCCGGCCTGCGCTATAGCAATGTGCATTTCAAGTCTAAAGACAAGTTTCTGGCGAATGGCAATAATTCAGGTAAAACCGATTATCAGAAATTATTGCCCTCCATGGCTTTAAGCTGGCAGATTTTACCTGAGCTGATGACTTATGTCAGTTATGCACAAGGCTTTGAAACGCCGACCTTTACCGAAATGTCCTATCCTGCAAATACTGCAGAAAACCGCAGCTTCAGTTTAAAAGCAGCAGAAAGTGAAACCTATGAGATGGGATTGAAATCTGCCAATACATTAGGTGATTTTACTGTTGCAGTTTTCCATACGACGACTCAGGATGACATTGTTTCTGCAGGTAATGACAATGGTCGCTCTACTTTCCGTAATGCAGATCAAACTTTAAGAGAAGGTATTGAACTCTCCTGGAATAAAAGTTTATGGCGTGATCTCACTGCTCAAGCCAGCTATAGCTATATAGATGCAACTTTTGATGCTGATATTCCTGAAATTTTAAATCAGAATGGCAATATTGCAGTGTCGAGAGTTGAATCAGGAAACTATATTCCCGGTATTGCCAAAAATCAGGCATTTTTAAGTCTGGGCTGGAAACCTGAAAATGGTTTGAGTGCAGGTTTGGATGTACGTTATTCAGATCGAATTTATGTCAATGATACCAATACTGAATATGCACCCAGCTATACTGTTGCTGGTGCCAATGTTGGCTATAAATGGAATATGAAAGACTGGTCTGTCAAAACTTTTGCACGTGTCGATAATCTTTTTGATAAAGACTATTCAGGTTCAGTGATTGTCAATGAAAGCAATAGCCGTTTCTTTGAGCCGGCAGAAGGGCGGAACTGGAGCGCTGGTCTGAGTGTAACAAAAGAGTTTTAATTGTTATGTGATGTAAAAAAACCGCCAGTATTGGCGGTTTTTTTATGACAAACTATAAGTCATAAATGACAACTTATGTGTCGCGTGACGGTAAAAAACCTTACCAGCTTAACGCACCACCAGTTTGGTAATCCGTTACGCGTGTCTCGAAGAAATTCTTCTCTTTACGCAAGTCCATCATTTCTGACATCCACTGGAACGGGTTGTTCACACCAGCGAACTGTTCAGGCAAGCCTAACTGCGCCAGACGACGGTTAGCAATGAACTTCAGGTATTCTTCCATCATGCCAGCATTCATGCCGAGTACACCGCGTGGCATGGTGTCACGTGCGTATTCGATTTCCAGCATCGTACCTTCAAGAATCATCTGGATGATTTCTTCCTGGAATTCAGTCGTCCATAGCCCCGGATTTTCGATCTTGATCTGGTTGATCATATCGATACCGAAGTTCAGGTGCATTGACTCATCACGCAGGATGTACTGGAACTGCTCAGCAACACCATTCATCTTGTTACGACGGCCCATAGACAGAATCTGGCTGAAACCACAGTAGAAGAAGATACCTTCAAGTACACAATAGAACGCGATCAGGTTGCGAAGCAGGATTTGGTCGTTTTCAGGGGTACCAGTTTTGAAAGTAGGATCACTTAAAGATTGAGTATATTTCAGGCCCCACGCTGCCTTACGTGCCACTGACGGTACTTCACGGTACATGTTGAAGACTTCGCCTTCATCCATACCTAGCGACTCGATACAGTATTGGTAAGCGTGCGTATGAATTGCTTCTTCAAACGCTTGACGCAAGATGTACTGACGGCATTCAGGGTTGGTAATATGACGGTAAATCGCCAGTACCAGGTTGTTTGCAACCAGTGAATCGGCAGTCGAGAAGAAACCAAGTGAACGCATCACGATGGTACGTTCATCTTCAGTCAAGCCATTTTCAGACTTCCACAGCGCGATGTCGTGGTTCATGTTGACTTCTTGCGGCATCCAGTGGTTTGCACATCCGTCCAGATACTTCTGCCAAGCCCATTCGTATTTGAACGGTACAAGCTGGTTCAAGTCAGCACGACAGTTGATCATTGCCTTGTCATCAACTTGTACACGTTGCGCACCCATTTCAAGCTCTTCCAGACCTGGAGCAACATCAAGTTGCTCTAGGGAAGCAGATGCTCTTGCCAGCGAATCGGTTGGATTTGATCCTCGGTTTTGAGTGGCTCTAAGGGGTTGTGCAGCTGCCACATCCGGCGATGCGTTGCCTGCATCAGATACCATCTGTGAATTAGTCGCTTTTTGCGGCTCGACGGGCGCAGGCTGCTGTTCAGGTGCAGCCGGTTTTTGCGAATCATCTTCGAAATCGTCCCAACTTAGGATAGACATATCAATTCTCTCAAATTATACGCTTCACTTATGTACATTGGACTATCTGGTGTTTAAAGAAACAACGAACATTTGTTAAGCGAGGCGATTTAGTTTTTAATAAATTTGGAATGTATTGTAGTTTTGATCGCGAAAATTTAATAGGTAATAAGATTTTTTTTGATGAAAAAACGACTATGGTTCTTCTATTCTTTTGTTTTTTAAGTAGAATTTCTTTATTGGTTTTTCCGTTGAAAAAAATAATAAAATCAATCGGTTATAGTTTTTTAAAAACAGAACAACCCCGATTAAATCGAGGTTGTTTTTTAAGAGATAAATTAGCCTTTTATGTTTCTTGGATCATTTCCTGGGGAAATTGTGTCTTTTTGACGAATCAATTGATTAGTACCTTTGATTGTCAATTCTCCTCCGCCAGAGTTTTTTAACATAGTTCTAGCTGAGTTTATTGCATCACGTTGTGTTGAGTGAATGGATGAAGCGGTAGAATTACCATTTGCTTTATTTACCCATTCATTTCCACGTTGATATACCATACGGTCATTTGATTTGCTCATGAGAATACTCCTAAATTTGAGCTTTCAACAAAGGCTAATTTGACGATTGCTTTAAACTAGTTCAGAATATTCCCTAGCTTTTTGGTAAAAAAGTTATCGCCCTAAAGACAGCCTAATGATCTTTAGGGAAAAGGGGAGCATCGTTGACGCGGTGTTCCCTTTTTTCATTTTCGGCAATCAGCTAATCTGCTGACATAATCAAAAGAAGTAATTCGTCTAAAGAAAACTACTTATTTTGTTTACGCTGCTGGCAAACTTTGAGCCAGAAATAAGCAATTGGTAAATAAAAGGTAATGCCAAAGGAAATCAGCAATGCCGCAAGTCCTAACATGTAGTTGTGAGTCATATGGGGCATTGAGGTTTCCTTTGTTTGTTATTTTAATCTCCCTAAATCCCTCTTTTAAAAAGAGGGACTTTCACATGTCAGATGACTGAGCTGTGATTCCCCTCCTTTTAGGAGGGGTTAGGGGAGGTCAAGCGAAGCTTATTGACAAGCTTCACAATCAGGGTTGTCAATCGAACATGCCATTGGCACTGGCGCCGCTTGAGCAAAACCTTCTTCCTCTGCAGGAGCTTCAGGTTTTTGCGCTTCAACGACAGGAGCTGCTGCTACAACAGGCGCCGCAACAGTTGCAGGTTTAACTGCGTTCAATGCGCCAGTGTTAATGGTTGATTTCTCAGCAGAAGTCGCACCCAATGCACGAAGGTAATAAGTCGTCTTAAGACCACGTAACCAGGCCATCTTGTAAGTGATGTCCAGTTTTTTGCCGTTTGCACCAGCGATGTAAAGGTTAAGAGACTGCGCTTGGTCGATCCATTTTTGACGACGTGAAGCAGCATCCACGATCCAGCGAGTTTCAACTTCAAACGCAGTCGCGAAGATGGCTTTAAGCTCTTCAGGAATACGGGAAATCTTCTGAACAGAACCTTCGAAGTGTTTCAGGTCATTGACCATCACAGCATCCCAAAGACCACGTTCTTTCAACGCACGTACCAGGTACGGATTGATCACTGTGAATTCACCAGACAGGTTTGATTTCACATACAAGTTCTGGAAGGTTGGCTCAATGGATTGAGACACGCCACAGATGTTCGAAATCGTAGCTGTTGGTGCAATCGCCATCACGTTCGAGTTACGCATACCGTCTTTTTGAACTTTGGCACGTAAAGTATCCCAGTCCAGACGTTGAGTGCGGTCGACTTCGAACATGCGTTCTGGACGAGTTTTCGCAACCAGATCAAGCGAGTCGATTGGTAGGATACCTTGATCCCACAATGAACCTTTGAATGTTTCGTATGTACCACGTTCAACAGCCAAATCGCTAGATGTTGAAATCGCGTAGTACGAAATCACTTCCATCGATTCATCAGCAAACTCAACCGCAGCATCAGAACCATAAGCAAGGTTCATCTCATACAGTGCATCCTGGAAGCCCATGATACCCATACCGACTGGACGGTGTTTCAGGTTCGAGTTACGCGCTTGCGGAACAGCGTAGTAGTTGATGTCAATCACGTTGTCGAGCATACGAACGGCAGTTTTTACTGTGCGAGCAAGCTTTTCGCGATCTAGTACACCGCCTTGAACGTGTTGTACCAGGTTGATTGAACCCAGGTTACAAACTGCGATTTCTTCTTTGCTGGTGTTCAAAGTAATTTCTGTACATAAGTTAGAAGAGTGAACTACACCAACGTGTTGTTGTGGTGAACGCAGGTTACATACATCTTTGAATGTGATCCACGGGTGACCTGTTTCAAACAGCATAGACAGCATTTTGCGCCACAAATCTTTTGCACGGATTTTTTTGTGCAACATGTTTGTTTCTTTGGCAATCGCTTCGTAATGTGCATAACGCTCAGCGAATTCAGCACCAGTCAAATCATGCAGATCAGGCGTTTCAGAAGGGGTGAACAGTGTCCATTCCGCATCTTCGAATACACGTTGCATGAACAGGTCAGGAACCCAGTTCGCAGTGTTCATGTCGTGGGTACGACGACGGTCATCACCGGTGTTCTTACGCAGTTCCAAGAATTCTTCGATGTCTAGGTGCCAGGTTTCTAAGTATGCACAAACTGCACCTTTACGCTTACCACCTTGGTTAACCGCAACAGCCGTATCGTTCGCTACTTTCAAGAACGGAACTACACCTTGAGATTTACCGTTAGTCCCTTTGATGTATGAGTTCAAGGCACGGACTGGCGTCCAGTCATTACCCAAACCGCCTGCCCATTTAGACAGCATTGCGTTATCACGCATCGCGCCATAAATGTCATACAGGTCATCATCAATGGTTGTTAAGTAGCAGCTAGACAACTGTGGACGTAGCGTACCTGAGTTAAACAGGGTAGGCGTCGATGCCATGTAGTCGAAGCTAGACAATAAGTTATAGAACTCAATCGCGCGGTCTTCACGGTTTTCTTCATTGAGCGACAAGCCCATAGAAACACGCATAAAGAACAATTGCGGTAATTCGAAACGTACGCCATCTGAATGAATGAAGTAACGGTCAAATAAGGTTTGCAGACCTAAGTAGGTAAACTGGTTCGAGCGTTCTGGTTGAATCGCCGCTGCCAATTTCGCAAGGTCAAAGTTCAGCAATTCTGGAGAAAGCAGCTCAAGCTCGATCCCTTTCTTCAGGAAAGTCTCAAGTGCATCGCCTTCATTGGTCTCTGTAGACAGACCCAGGAATTTCAAACCAGTTGCAACCAGGTCATCACGTAACAAACGTGCAGTCACATACGTATAGTTAGGTTCTTGCTCGATACGGGTACGGGTCGCCATCATCATCGTGGTCGAGATGTCAGACTCTTTTACGCCGTTGTACAAGTTTTTCACAGTCTCATCGACAATCGCTTGTACATCAATGCCTTCAAGGCCTTCTGCTGCTTTAGTAACATGCGCAGTTAAAGCACTTAAATCCAGTGGCTTAAGTTTGCCTTCAGCATCAGTAATTTGCAGGGTCGGGTGATGATGAGCACCTAACTGTTTACGTGCTTCAGAACGTTGTTCACGGTAAATGACATAAGAGCGTGCAACTTTCTGTTCGCCCGTACGCATTAGCGCAAGTTCAACTTGGTCTTGAATTTCTTCAATATGAATCGTTCCGCCAGAAGGTAAACGACGTTTAAAGGTATTTAATACCATTTCCGTCAGTTGCTCGATACGATCATGGATCCGGCTCGAGTCAGCGCTTTGTTGGCCTTCAACCGCCAAAAACGCTTTACCAATTGCGACAGAAATTTTTTCTGCATCAAAAGCGGCAACATCACCGGTGCGTTTAATCACCTGAAGTTGACCAGGAGTTGAAGTGATTACGCTCATTTAGCATAGCTCCATTGTCATCTATTTTTATGTTTATGGACCGTTTGAACTGGGCAAATTCTATGCCACAGTATTTGAGGAATAAACACAAGACCTAGTGGTTTTAAAATTAATTGAACACAAGATACGGGAAAATTTAGGGTAGATCAATATTGACATTTAGCTAAATATTTTTCTTAAGTTGTGCTTTAATCATTGCAAAAATATCGCTATTTTTATTGATTTTTGTATAAGCCTTATCAGGCAAGGCATAGCATAACAAAGTCCAAAGAAACTGCTTATAGATAACACTGTGGATAACTAAAAACTGCTGAATCAAGCAGTCATATTTTGTCCATGTGAGAGTTGTGTAAATCGAAAATCAGATCTAAGCCACTGTTTCAAGCATAATTGTCCAAAAAGTGCCCGATAAAATATTACAAAATGCTATTTTGATGTATCAGTTTGGTGAACGCTATCTTGTTTACAATGTAAACGTGTGTATATTGCAAGCATATTAAAAACGTATCTATTGGATTTCAAAAGGATACGCCTATAGCGTAGATCCACCAAATAAGGGGCAATACATGAGCCAAGAAGAAAAGTTACCCAAAATTTTAATTGTTGAAGATGACGAGCGTCTTGCTCGTTTAACGCAAGAATACCTCATTCGTAACGGACTTGAGGTTGGGGTAGAGCCGGATGGCAACCGTGCTATTCGTCGTATTATTGCTGAGCAACCAGACATGGTGGTTCTAGATGTCATGTTGCCAGGTGCTGATGGTTTGACCATCTGTCGTGAAGTTCGTCCACATTATCATCAACCGATTTTAATGCTGACTGCACGTACTGAAGATATGGATCAGGTCTTAGGTCTGGAAATGGGTGCGGACGACTATGTCGCTAAACCGGTTCAGCCACGTGTCCTATTGGCTCGTATTCGTGCTTTATTACGCCGTACTGACAAAGTGCCTGAAGATGAAGTGGCTCAGCGCATCGAATTTGATGACCTGGTGATCGACAATGGTGGTCGTTCAGTGACCTTAAATGGTGAGCTGGTTGACTTTACCAGTGCAGAATATGACCTGTTGTGGCTGCTGGCTTCAAATGCGGGCCGCATCCTGTCACGTGAAGATATCTTTGAGCGTCTACGCGGCATTGAATATGACGGCCAAGACCGTTCAATTGATGTGCGTATTTCTCGTATCCGTCCAAAAATCGGTGACGATCCAGAAAATCCGAAGCGTATTAAAACAGTACGTAGTAAGGGTTATCTTTTTGTTAAAGAGACCAATGGTCTTTAAGCAAATGTGGTTTGTTGCTTGAACAAGCAGGATAAATTATAGGTGTTTAAACACAGTATATTTTTGCGTATATACGCAGGACTCGTCATCCTTGTCGTCTTGGTGGCGGTGTTCGGCTATCTGTTGGTACAGATTATCAACTATCAGCGTGCGCAAGAATATCGCGAATCCCTGACTGATGGTATGGCATATATCATCAGTGAAGGGGTTGCACGCCAGCCAAATCTCCAGCAAAAAATGGATTGGGTTTCTGATGCCTCCGATTTGCTGGAATTGCCCATTCACTATGTAGAAGCCAGCAAGGTCGACATTACCCGTGCTGAAGGACGCCGTATTGCCGAACGTAAGGCTGTGGTGCGTTGGGACGCCGAATCGGGTATTGCCTATATTGTGGTGGGGCTGCGCGATGACCCGGGTCATTACCTTTATATTAAGGCCGACAGCATTACTGAGCGCCAGATGAAGGCCTTACCAGTCTTTATCCTGGATTATCTGGTCTACTATCCAGGTCAGGAAAAAGAATACCTGGCTCGTATTCAGGATTATTTTTCTTATCCGGTTTCCATCGAAAACGTCCAGAATCTACCTTTAGATTCCGAGCAGATCGGGCGCTTGCGTCTTGATCACAGTATTATCCTGTATCGGGATAGTGCCTCAATCCGTGGCACCACCATTTCAATTATTTCGCCAATTCCAGGTTCGACCTCACAAGTCTTGGTGATGGGACCGGTGCCATTGTTTAACTGGATGCCATTCCAGTTAGCGACTGGTATTACCTTATTGAGCCTGTTTGTGCTGAGTCTGGGGGTGTATGGTTTGCTGGTGCCAATGCAGCGCAAGTTGCGTGAAGTCAGCTATGCCTTAAACAAAATGAAAACCGGTAATATGTCATTGCGTCTTCCTGTAGAAGGAAGTGACGAAATGGCAACGCTGGCCTCTAGCTTTAACAATATGTCTGATCATATTCAGCGCCTGATTGAAGCCCAACGTGAATTGATGCGTGCGGTGTCGCATGAACTTCGTACACCAGTGGCGCGGATTCGTTTTGGTGTGGAAATGATGGTAGATGAAGATGATTACGATTATCGTCTGCAACAGGTCGAACAGATTGATAAAGATATTGAGGCGCTGAATACCCTGATTGACGAGATCATGACCTATGCCAAGCTAGAACAGGGCATGCCTTCGATCGAGTTTGAAAAGGTCAATCTGTTTGAAGTGCTGAATCAGGTAGCTCTGGAAACTGAAGCATTAAAAACCCAGAAAATCATTGAGCTACATTCAATGCCTGATGTGGTGGTTGAGGCAGAGCGTCGCTACCTGCATCGTGTAATTCAGAATCTGGTCGGCAATGCTGTACGTTATTGCGATAATAAAATCTTGATTAGCGGCGGTCTGGATCAGGATGGTCAAGCCTATGTTTGCGTTGAAGATGACGGGCCGGGGATTCCGGAAATAGATCGTGCCCGCATTTTTGAAGCCTTTGCCCGACTGGATGATAGCCGTACCCGTGCTTCGGGTGGTTATGGTTTAGGTTTGTCGATTGTCAGCCGGATTGCGTACTGGTTTGGTGGTACGATTCAGGTGGATCAAAGTCCGACGCTGGGTGGCGCGCGTTTTACCATGACCTGGCCGGCACAGCGTTATGTCAAGAAGAGTAAGCGCAAGATGCTAGAAAAAAAGCCTGAGGAAGCGAGTGATCATTTAGCTTGATATTGTATAAATGATTTTAGTCATAAAAAACGATGCATCGGCATCGTTTTTTATTAGGAGCGATTTTTATTCCTGAATGGTCGCATCAGGTTCAATGAGTGATTTACCCTCTTTTAAGCTTTGTAGCGCTTCAGAGTTAAAGTCGATCACCAGTTTGGTATTTTTCGCATCGACGTTATAACGCTGAATCAGTTTTTGGTCGCCTGATAACGTTTCGACTTTATATTCGTCAGCGATATTCATAATGCCATCCAGATTGATGCTGGAAGAAGCATGGTCCTCTTGAAAAAGTGCATGGATGTCACGTAAGTCAAAAGCTGCCTGGCTTATGTTAGGATTTTTCTGGATGTAATTTTCTATATGTCGAACCAGTAATTGAGCAAATAAAAAATAATTCGGCTTATGGGAAAAGCGTAGAGACATGCAAGGACTCCTTATTGTTACTTTATTAATGTCATGATGTGGTTTAGAAATAGAAATAACATATTCTGAATCAGTCCGTTGAGCATGTTGCAAAAAGACACAATTGTGAATCTAAGATTAGCAAGTGGCTGCAGGCGGTAAAGCAACAGTTAAATATAAAAAATCACATTAAATCTCAAGTTAAATCAAATGGTTTGAAAAGAAAAATAGTTGTTAAAATAAGTTTTTATCTGATTTAACTTGGATTCAATAGTGAAAAGGACTATATCTAAATGGGTGGGCGAGAAAAGCAGCTCGTCGATTAGTCTATTTTCTGGCAGCGCTATTTATAGAAAAATTAATAGATAATTAAAATTTAATTTGGGAAAACGATTAAAACGAATTCTGAATGATTAAAGTCAAATTAAATGCTGAAATGTCTAAAAAATCATCCCAAAGACTAAGGCTTATAAACTAGCAAGTGAAATCCAAAATCAGGTACAATTGGCGGGATTAATTTTGTGTTTGGTGTATTTGAAGGCCAATACATACATTCTTTGTTAACAAATAGGCCTGCCAGGAGTTATCCCCGCATGAGTGCTATTACTCCATACGAATGGGCAATTATTGCCTTCGTGATCGGCGTTACATTTTTATGCGTCTTTATGCTGACTGTCCCATTACTCCTCGGGGGTAAATCATGGGGCCGTGCCAAGCAGGAGCAGTTTGAGTCAGGTGTAGTTAGCGCAGGTGGAGCTCGTATCCGCTTGTCTGCAAAGTTCTATTTAGTTGCAATTTTCTTCGTGGTGTTTGATTTAGAAGCACTTTATCTATATGCATGGGCGGTTTCTGTTCGTGAAGTAGGTTGGATTGGTTTTGCAACTGCAGCTATCTTTATTTTAGTTTTACTTGTTGGTTTGGTTTACGAATTATCCACAGGCGCACTCAACTGGGCACCTTCAGACAAACGTAAAGCCGCAGGAATTAAAGCTAAGATTGGTTCGCCAAATATGGATCTAGCAGAAATTACGCGCTTTAACTCAATTGAAGAATTGGTAATCGACCCTACAGGTCAAATCCCAGCTCAATCCTCTGGTCGTGTGAAAAGCTCACCGGCTAAATCATCTGATAAGGAGTAAGACGGGATGAAATATACATTAACCCGTGCGAATCCGGATGCTGATCAATATCCACTTCAAGAGCGTATCCTTGTAGAAGATCCGTTACTTGAAGAAGAAGTGAATAAGAATGTATTCATGACTCGTTTAGAGGATGTGGTACATACAGCAGTCAACTGGGGTCGTAAAAACTCAGTTTGGCCGTTTAACTTTGGTACATCATGCTGCTATGTAGAGTATGCGACGACCTTAACCGGTGTGCATGACTTGTCACGTTTTGGTGCCGAGGTGATTCGTGCTTCACCGCGTCAGGCGGATTTAATGATTGTGGCGGGTACCTGCTTTGTGAAAATGGCGCCTGTCATTCAACGTTTGTATGAACAGATGCTTGAACCGAAATGGGTCATTTCAATGGGGGCATGTGCCAACTCAGGTGGGATGTACGACATTTATTCAGTGGTACAAGGTGTGGATAAAATCATCCCGGTCGATGTTTATGTTCCCGGCTGCCCACCACGTCCTGAAGCTTTGATTCAGGCATTAATGCTGTTGCAAGACCAGATTCAACTCGAGCGTCGTCCGCTTTCTGCGGTGATCGGTGATGATCTTAAGCCAGTGTATAAGCCAAAGATGATGCCGGAACGTGACCGTAAGAAAGATCAGCGTGTTGCTGTGAAGAACTTGCGCTCTATGGATGAAATTAAATAATTTAAACGACTGGTCTTTTTTGCTGCACCCGCTATGGGTGTAATTGTCGTTTAGGTTGACTGAATTTGTATTAAATAGGAAGCCAAGCCAATGGCTGAAACTGACATTGCTATGCCAGAATCAACACCAGTTGATTCACGCCCAGCATTTGCCATCATTGAAGAACTCAAAACCAAATTTGGTGAGAACTTCTATGTGCAAACGACTTTCGAGGATTTCCCGACAGTCTGGGTTGAGCGCGCACGTGTACAAGAAGTTTTAATGTTCTTGCGTACAGTATCACGTCCTTACGTGATGTTGTTCGACTTGTCTGCGGTAGATGAGCGTCTGCGTACGCACCGCGACGGTTTACCTGCGTCTGACTTCACAGTGTTCTACCACTTGTTGTCGCTCGAGCGTAATACTGACATTCGTATTAAGGTTGCCTTAGCTGAAAGTGATCTGAATCTTCCGACGGCAACCAACATCTGGCCAAATGCCAACTGGTACGAACGTGAAGCTTACGATATGTTTGGGATCAATTTCGAAGGGCATCCAATGCTCCGTCGTATCTTGTTGCCAACCTATTGGGAAGGTCATCCGCTACGTAAAGAATATTCTGCACGTGCGACTGAATATACCCCGTATTTACAAGACAAGGCCAAGCAGGACTACGAACAGGAACATCTGCGTTTCGTGCCTGAAGATTGGGGTATGAAGCGCGGTAATGCCGATGAAGACTTCATGTTTCTGAACTTGGGGCCTAACCATCCATCTGCGCACGGTGCATTCCGTGTAATTTTGCAGCTGGACGGCGAAGAAGTGAAAGACTGTGTGCCTGATATCGGTTATCACCACCGTGGTGTGGAAAAGATGGCTGAACGTCAAACCTGGCATTCATTCATTCCGTATACAGACCGTGTCGACTACTTGGGTGGTTGTGCACAAAACATGCCTTATGTGATGGGCGTGGAGCAAATGGCGGGCATTACTGTACCGGACCGTGCGCAATGTATCCGCGTGATGATGTCGGAATTGTTCCGTATCAATAACCACTTGTTGTTTATTGGTACTGCAATTCAGGATGCCGGCGGTATGACCCCAGTATTCTATATGTTCGCTGACCGTCAAAAGATTTATGACGCGATTGAAGCGATCACGGGTTACCGTATGCACCCAGCTTGGTTCCGTATTGGCGGTACTGCGCACGACCTTCCAAACAACTGGCAGCACCTCATTCGCGAAATCCTCGACTGGATGCCGAAGCGTATGAATGAATACTACACAGCTGCATTACGCAACTCTGTATTCATGGGTCGTACACAAGGTGTAGCGCAATATGACGCTAAATCTGCATTGGCTTGGGGTGTAACCGGTACTGGTCTTCGTGCAACAGGTATTGACTTTGACGTTCGTAAATATCGTCCGTATAGCGGCTACGAAAATTACGATTTCGAGGTTCCTTTAGAGTACGAAGGCGATGCTTATGCACGTGTCATGGTTCACTTCCGTGAAATCGAAGAATCACTGAAAATCGTCAAGCAATGTCTAGACAACATGCCGTCTGGTGCGTACAAAGCAGACCATCCACTGGCTGTTCCACCACCAAAAGACAAGACATTACAAGATATTGAAACCTTGATTACGCACTTCTTAAGCGTATCTTGGGGTCCTGTAATGCCGGCAGGTGAAGCATCTGTGATGGCGGAAGTGGTGAAAGGTGCGTCGAACTACTACTTGACTTCAGACAAGTCAACCATGAGTTACCGTACCCGTATTCGTACACCAACCTTCACGCATTTACAGCAAATGCCTTCTGTGATTAACGGCAGCCTCATGTCTGACTTAATCATTTATTTAGCGACCATTGACGTCGTAATGGCTGACGTGGATCGCTAAGGGGTAAACGCATTATGATGATTTTGACTGATAAAAAGCCACGTGTGAACGTTGAAGGAATTTTGACTGCGGACGAAATTCACGATATCGAACATCACATGGGGCACTATCCATACCCACGTGCGGCATGTCTGGACGCGCTAAAGTGTGTACAACGCCGTAATGGCTGGGTAGATGATGCGCAAATGAATGCCATCGCGCAAATGCTGAGCATGAGCGTTGCAGATCTGGAAGGTGTGGCAACCTTCTATAACCGTATTTACCGTCAGCCGGTCGGTCGTCACGTAATTTTGTTATGTGATTCGATTGCGTGCTTCTTGATGGGTGCGGAAACTTTGGCAGAAGCATTCCAGCGCGAATTAGGCATTCAGTTTGGTCAAACGACTGCAGATGGTCGTTTTACCTTGCTGCCAATTTGCTGCCTGGGCAACTGTGACAAAGGTCCAACCTTAATGATTGATGAAGACACGCACGGTCTGGTTGAAGTGACTTCGGTGAAACAGCTGTTGGAGAAGTATGTATGAATACTGAACCAAAACCAATTTATGGCGACGGTAACCCGGAAACGCATCCACTCACATGGCGTTTAAGCAAACAAGCGAACGTACGTAATGCAGATGATTACGAAGCGCTCGAAGGTTATGCAGGCTTTAAAAAAGCCCTGTCGATGTCGCCTAAAGATGTATTGGACGTGGTGAAGGCAGCGACTGTTAAAGGTCGTGGTGGTGCAGGCTTCCCGGCAGGCATCAAATGGTCACTAATGGCGCCAAATGACAATTCAGGTCCACGTTACCTGATTTGTAATGCCGATGAGATGGAACCAGGTACCTTCAAAGACCGTTTGTTGATGGAAGATCTTCCACATCAACTGATCGAAGGGATGCTCATCGCGGGTTATACGCTTGAAGCAACCCACGGTTATATCTTTATCCGTGGCGAGTACATCGAAGCGGCTCAGTACTTAAATGAAGCGCTTGAGCAAGTTCGTGCCAAAGGTTACTTAGGGGATAACATCCTGGGTACCGGCTGGAACTTCGAGTTACACGTGCATACCGGTGCAGGTCGTTATATCTGTGGTGAAGAAACTGCATTGATTAACTCGCTTGAAGGCCGTCGTGCCAACCCGCGTACCAAACCGCCATTCCCGCAAGTTGCAGGTGCTTGGGGTCGTCCTACGATTGTCAACAACGTAGAGACCTACAACAACTTACCCGCCATCATGCTGCGTGGCCCTGAATGGTATATCGGCTTGTCTGCGGGCAAATCGAAAGATCCAGGTACCAAAATCTATGGTGCATCAGGTAAAGTGAAATTCCCGGGTCTATGGGAATTGCCTTTTGGTACGACTGCGCGTGAAGTGATTGAAGATCACGCGGGTGGTATGCGCGATGGCTTAACGCTGAAAGCATGGTTACCGGGTGGTGCATCAACGGACTTCCTGGCGGCCGAGCATATCGATCTTCCGATGGATGCGGAAAGCATCATGAAAGCCGGTTCTCGTTTGGGAACATGTCTGCTCATGGTGGTTGATGAAACCCAATGTATGGTTTCAGCAACACGTAACCTAGAAGAATTCTTTGCACGCGAATCATGTGGTTTCTGTACCCCTTGCCGTGATGGCTTGCCTTGGGCAGTGAAAGCGTTAAAAGCGCTGGAAAATGGCACAGGTAAACAGGAAGATATCGATCACTTACAAGAGTTAACGCGTAAGCTTTGGATCGGTAAGACTTTCTGTGCCCACGCACCGGGTGCAATGGAACCGCTCATGGGCGCACTCAAACATTTCCGTGGCGAATTTGAAGCGAAGGTGGTGAATGCCGCTGCTCAAGTTAGCTCCGTAGAACAAGCTTAAGGAATTCGACTATGGCTACAATTCATGTCGATGGCAAATCGTATGAAGTCAACGGCTCGGAAAACTTGCTACAAGCATGTTTGAGTCTTGGCATTGATATCCCATACTTTTGTTGGCATCCGTCCTTAGGTTCTGTCGGTTCTTGCCGTCAATGTGCCGTGACTCAATACGCGAATCCGGAAGATACCCGTGGTCGTTTGGTCATGTCATGTATGACGCCTGCATCTGACAATACCTACATCTCGATTGAAGACAAAGAAGCAAAAGATTTCCGTGCTTCGATTGTTGAATTCTTGATGACCAACCACCCGCACGACTGTCCGGTTTGTGAAGAGGGTGGTCACTGTCATTTACAAGATATGACCGTAATGACACAGCATGACCGTCGTCGCTACCGTTTCACCAAACGTACCCATTACAACCAAGAGCTTGGCTCATTCATTTCTCACGAAATGAACCGTTGTATCGCCTGTTATCGTTGTGTGCGTTATTACAAAGACTATGCAGGTGGTACGGACTTCGGCGTGTATGCCAACGCATCACGTGTGTATTTCGGTCGTCCGGAATCAGGCACTTTAGAATCTGAATTCTCGGGTAACCTGACTGAAGTTTGTCCAACAGGTGTATTTACCGATAAAACTCATTCGGCACGTTATAACCGTAAATGGGACATGCAATATGCGCCAAGCGTATGCCAAGGTTGTTCTTCAGGTTGTAACATCTCTCCGGGTGAGCGTTATGGTGAACTTCGCCGTGTCGAAAACCGTTTCAATGGTGAAGTTAACCAATACTTCCTATGCGATAAAGGTCGTTTCGGTA